>DMBU01000043.1 GCA_003446015.1 Bacteroidales bacterium
TAAAGCGTCTCTCTTTTTTATACCTTTTATATTACTAGTATTCCCATAAGTCGTGTTCCAATTCAAATAGTTCCTGTTTAATTTTCTCCGCTTCAAGAAGTGTATTTAATCCCTGCATATATTCTACAACCTGTCTGTTGTCATAAACGTTAGTTTCTCTTACAATATAACTACTGAAACGTCTTTGAAAAAACATATCATCATAACTAATTCTTTGTGCATCGTTATGTCTGTTAAAAACCTCCTGCCCTGCTAATAATGGTCTTGCCTCTGGAAAGTAAATCCAGAATGTTTTTTTCTTTCTACTCTGACCTGTTTCCGGATCTAAATAATTTCTAATTGGGCAAATTCCGAGAACTCTCACATGCATAGTAGAATGCTGTTTATCGAAAAACCATTGTTCTTTAATTTCATATTGATAAACTTCATTGAATTTTATTTCACCTTCAATAACAGTTTGTACTAACTCCCCAGTATTTGGATCAGGAACAAATTGTGTGTCTGGCATCGCGTCGAACATTTGGTAAACTTCATCCCTTGTAGCTAATTCCTTAAATTCATAGTCTTTAAATGCGGTAAGCCCTTCATTATTAATCCCATAAATCAATAGGCTTATAAGACTTCTTCTATCATCCATATCCACTAAGGGATAATAAAACGGATGATTCATTTTCTCTCTACAATCAATAATTTGCCAAATCTTTTTTGTCCATAACATATCTGCTTCCCGAAGTTCTGGATAAGGCACTGGTCGTTTGCCAGGAATATTTTCCTTTATATATACACCGTCGTTTACATTCTGGGCATAACTTTGTTGTTTGTTAAAGAATGCACCAATCATTCCAATGAGAACAAAAACAACAAAAAATCTTTTCATAGCCATATTTATTATTTTTAAATTATTTCAAATACGATAGGAGCTAAATTCCTTACACTTCCATCAGGTCCTATAGCTTTAACATCCTCAATATTTAACCTTTGCGATCTGCGCAAATTCTTAATTAAATCCTGCTGAGCTTTTGTAAAAACATTACCCTTAGTCTCGGCATCAATTGTATAACCACCTTTATCGGTTGTTGATACGGTAAATTCAATTATTTTAAATTCTAAATCAAAATCAAAGTTTTCCATTATTGCAAATACTCCAGTCTGTGCTGCAAGTACATTCTTTTCGATTTTACCACCTTTTTTCCCTGCAACCTGCACAGTTGGGTCTGGTAAGCCTTTTACTCTAAATGGAGCAACCCCCATGTTTTTCTTAACTCCATCAATTTCTGCAATAACCGAAATTAAACTATTTCCAGGTCTTTTAGGTAAAACAATATATTCACCATCCCTTTGTTTTCTAATACTGGCGTTTGTAATAGAGGGGAAAATTTTATCTCCAGGAACACCAGCAATAGATATACTAACAGGATTCTCCACTCCAACGTAAAATACGTTCATTTTAGTAGGAGATACTACTAAATTTGGTTGAGCAACTGTAAAAATTCGTTTAAATGTCTTCGTAATATAATTTCCATCAGGCCCCATAACCTTAATTAATCCACCCCATTTTTGTTTCCCTAATGTAGTTGTTAGTCTCGAAAACTTTCCCTTCCCTTCAATAACATCTAACGAATCATAACTGCCAACCATTTTATATTCTATTGATCCATCCTCATTTCTTGTTGAATCGTAATTACCAACATAAACAATTGGAGGAGCAGTTGTATCAAGGGCAGCTAGAAAAACATCTGCTTTGTACTCATTTCCTTGTAATATATAACTTGAATTAGGAATTACAGTTGCTTCAATTTTATTAACTGCAAAAGATCCTGCATCTATTTGACTATATAAATATTGCACTGTTTCAGCTTCTGCATTTCTAACATCTAATTGCATTTTTGTAAGTAATGGAAATACTGCCGCTAAAGGCATTCCTTCGAAGTGATGTATTTCCCATTCTTTCCTTTGTCCATCTTTTGAAGGAGGAGGATCTTCTGTTTCGAGATTCAATTCAATAGAATGAATAATTCTCTCATCATTTTCATCAATTAAGGAAACAAGGTATTCTCTATATTCTATAATCTTCTTCTTTAAGTCAAATGCTTTTCCGTTTAAACTCGAACCTATTAGAACCTGTCCGGGAACATCTGATTTGTCCTTCCCAAGAATATGCTCATTATTAATTTCTCGTTCCTCGTTAATAACACCATCTTCCGGATCGCCCTGCCCATTTACTGTTAAAATCTCAATCTTTAAATCCTGAATATATTTAAACAATTCCTCTGACCTTCTTCTAACTTCATCGGCTTTGTCTTTCCAAGGTTTAACCTTTACTTCATTTTGTGCATATTGTTCATTAAAGTCACTATATAAAACCTGGTTTTTTTCAGTAAAATTTTTTGAGGTTTTTTTCAAACCTTCATCAACTGCATCGAAAGCATCTAGAACTTCTGCAGACACATTTAATGCTAACATTGCAGTTAACACCAAATACATCATACCGATCATTTTCTGCCTGGGGGTTTCTTTTCCGTGACCCATAACTAGTTCTTTTCAGTAAAAATTACTTGTGAGTTACATTCATTGCAGACAGCATGTTTCCATAAACGTTATTTAATGCTGCCAGATTATTATTTAATTTCGCAATTTCTTCTCTATAAACGTTTGTTTCTTCAACTGATCCTTTAAGATTACTCATTATACCATCAAGTTCATCAAACAGATTCTTTGATGTTTTTAAATGATCATTTGTATTCTGCATTTGCAATTCGTAAACAGAATTTAAAGCCGACATATTTTTATTTAAAGATTCAAGTTTTTCATTATATGTTTGATTTCCATTTGAAATCATTTCAATATTTGCTTGTATCCTTTCTTCTATACCTTTATAATTAGTTAGAAATCCATCACTAGCTTGTGCAAATTGCTCCGCAACATTTTTACTTGATTCATCAAGCATTTCAGAAGATTTCTTGTAAGTATCCACAAGTGTTTCTACTGAATTACTTAGTTGGCCAGCTGACTTCCCATATGACTCAGTCATTGAGGAAACAGATTCAGATGCTGCCTGTATATTGTCAATGAACTGATTCGTTGCCATTGAAGCATCCGAAACATTCATTAAATTTTGTGTGGTTTGATTTAAATTTTTTAAGCCTTTTCCTAACTTCTCAAATAATTCAGGCTTAATGTCTGCATTTTCAAGCATTTCGTCAAGTTTACTAAATCCCCCACCAGAAGATTTTTCCTGACGTGCCATAGGTGTAAATTCTTCGTCTTCGCTAATTCCAGCCAATTCCGGGTACACCAGCGTCCAATCAACCTCTTCGTGCATGGGTTCAAAAGCTGAGAAAAAGAAAATAATAACTTCAGTACCCATACCAATAATCAACATTAATGTTGCCATTGGCCAGTGATTAATTTTAAACAATGCTCCTAATATAACCACCGCAGCACCCCAGCCATATAGTTTGGCCATAAATTTTTTCCAGCCTGAGCCTTGAACTAATTCTGAAATATTAATCATAACACAAAACTTTAAAGTTTCTATTAAATATCTTTATTAATTAACCCCTAGATATGATCGAACACATCTAAAGCCTATATAAGATTTTGCAGAATCCTGAAATTCGTATGCTCTTGTTCCGTTTTGCAAAAAATAACCGATATCTTTCCATGAACCTCCTCTTACAACTTTTCTTTTCATTGATGGTGGATCATCTGGTAATGCTTCATATTTATAATCCGGATTCATATCGTGCATAAAACTATATGCCGACTCATCAAAAGAATTTGCTGTCCATTCTGCAATATTACCAGCCATATCAAAAAGACCATATTCGTTTGGAGAATAACTTCCAACAGCAACAGGGATCATTCCTCCATCATCAACATAATTACCTCTTAATGGTTTAAAGTTTGCTAAGAAACAACCTTCTTTATTTCTAGTATACATACCACCCCAAGGATACATAGATAAGTCCAAATTTCCTCTGGCTGCATACTCCCATTCAGATTCACTAGGTAATCGGAAGTCTTGAACAAAACCGTCTCCATTTCTCATTAACTCATTATTTTGATATTGAGTTCTCCAGATTGTAAACGCTCTGGCCTGCTTCCAGGTCACGCCAACTACAGGATAATTATCATAAGAAGGATGCCAGAAATACATATTAGTATATGGCTCATTAAATGAATATGTAAAATCACTTATCCAACAAAGTGTGTCAGGATAAACATTTATTACGTCTCTAAGCACAAATGCAGATCGATCTTCAACATCCATTTTCTCACCCTGTGCATTTACAGCTGAACCTGTGTACTCTTTGGTATCAAAGTTATATCTATTGTTTTTTTGTGCAGCTTGTTTCATATCAACACGGTAGTACTCATACATTAATTTTCGAGTATCTATTTCTTTACGACGATAGAACCTTTCATGTTCTGCAAGATACATTTCATTAAGTATTTCAGATTGTTCTTCATCCATTAAATCTATTTCAACTTCCCAATTAATAATTGGTGGTTCTATTGGATTACCGAATTGATCTTCAGCAATAAGAAAGTCTTCAATCTGTTCTCCTAATATTCTTCTCATAATTGAATCACGCACCCAATAAACAAACTGACGATACTCATTATTAGTTATCTCTGTTTCGTCCATCCAAAAAGCATCAATAGAAACTGTTCTTTGATAAGCAGTCATCGCCCAGGCTACATCTTGATCGCTTGGTCCCATGTTGAAACTCCCCATAGGGACAAATACCATACCGTATGGGGTTGATTCAAACCAACCTTTTCTACCTTGAACTCCAGTTAGTTCACCGGCATTATATTTACTACAACTAAACGAGATTGCCAATAGTATACTAACAACAAGTAATTTTTTCATAATATATCAAATATTTATTTTGCAAAATAACAATAATTCTTCAATTTCGTATTATAAATTTCTATAAAAATCTTATACTCTTATACTTTTCTGGTGTTTTATCCTTTTTAACATCAAGACAAAAACCCATCATAATTTCATGTGTTCCATTGTTATACTCCATTAAATCAGAAACGACAAAGTCGTATGAATAACTAATTTTAACCCATTTAAATAATTCTAATCCTAAAATGCCAGAAATTGCATTATCCGTTCTTAAAGAAACGCCTCCCCATATCTTTTTATTGTATGTAATTAATGCGTTTATTGCTAACTGAGAATTTGTTCCATCTGATTGAACCATAATTCCTGGCTTAAATTCTAATAAAGGATTAGCAAATGGCAAGTTATATCCAGCTGTGATATAATAATGTCTTTTTAAAGATGGAGTGCCCTTTTCATATTTAAACTCCGCTTCGTTTAAATGAGTAGATGATATCCCTAAATATAAATCTTGAGTTTTATAATATAACCCAAAGCCAAAATCAAGAAATGACATCGCTTCGCTTTTCTCATTAGGTATTGCAGGATCATCTGCAGCATCTGTTCCATCAGGAGTTTCCCATGTAGCATCAATGGCTGAGTTTGCCACCCCCCATTTTAAGCCAATACCCAATTTACCATTGCCAATGGGTTGTTTGTATGCTATTGATAAATTTATTTTGAAATCTTTATCGAAACCTAATTCGTCATTCTCTAATGACAGGCCCAATCCAAACCTGTTTTTTATTGCCGCATCAACATTAAAAACAGTAACCGAAGGAGCTCCATCCCCAAATTGTTGCCATTGAATTCTTTGTAAAGCATATGCGCAAATTTTATCTTCACTCCCAGCATATCCCGGATTAGTAAGTAACTGCGTAAACATAGTTTGTGTAAACTGAGGATCTTGTTGCGCTTTCAATAGCAAAGAAACCATTAAAAAAATGGCAAGAAACAGAGATAGTTTTTTCATATTAAATTCCGTATTCCTCAATTATAATAAAGATTACCAAAAGTAAAATAAGCAAAAATAATATTTCTAAACAAATTTTATAAACAATTAAATGTTTATATGTTCTTAAAGACACTTATTTATACTGCTGAAAAATAATAAAGTTACTAATGATTATTTTTTTTTCAAAGATTTTTTATAAAAGCATTTTGTCTAATTTATTTTTTGGAATGTTTTTAACCATCTTTCAGGAATATCTCCATTCCCTGCCTCAACATAATCCTCATATGTACATGAAATCAATATATACTTTGAAGAATCGGATTTAATTGCAGGAACTTCTACCCACCATCGGTTAGTCTTTTCGCTTTTATAAAATATTAATTCTTGTTTAATATTATCAAGATTTACAATAAACTTTTTATAGTCTCTCTCACTTTCGTAAGGATACTCCACTGTTCTATTTATAAATCCATCAATAAAATACCAAATAATCTGAGCAATTAGGTTTGCTGTTTGGGAATTTATATCTGTTGCTGAGTTATAATCGTAAATACCAAATGAAGTTAGTTTTGTGCTTAAACCTGCATATCTTGCTAGTTGGCATATTTCTTCGCCATAATAACCGTTTGGCGAAGGATCCTGTTGCCCAAAAGCATCCGATTGCCTTACAGAAGAAATGTTTAATCCTATTATATCAGCATCTCTAAAAATAGGCTCAACTTCTTTTATCTTAGAGCGAATATATCCTAATCGGTAAGAGAAATGAAACTGATCAGAAATAAATTTTAATAATCTGGAATTTACAAAATGTGATTGGTATCCTATGTTTGAGAAGAAAAGTAATGAATCATTATTTTCCACCATTATTTTCCATAATGCAGATTTAAATTCTTTCTCACGATTTTCATAAACCCTAATTTTACTATCAATCGAAACCAAATTAATTTTCTTTTCGAGTTTTTGGTAAGCTAAATAATTTGGGTAGATAATATCTTCTGATGAACCTATAATAATGGGTATAATATTTAATGTTAACAATTCTATTAAAACATCTCGTAAGCCAATAGAATGATCATTAACAGAATTCCCTCGCTTTAAGTTTCCTAAATCGTAAATCTTAATTTGCTTATTAAAAGATGTTAAAGAATAAAGATGTTCTCTAATTTTTAATAATCCTTTTACTGAATTTTCTTTTTGCTTTATATGATCATTAACAATTCCAATAATTGCAATATTAAAGTTTTCAATATTTCTAATCTTATTTTCACTTGTGTGAAAAGAAAAAGACGAATAAAGAATTTCTTTTAAATTGTAATTGTCGTCAAATTCGAAATTAAAATCAATTGGATCAAAATAATCATTCAAATTCATTGAATAAAACTTTTAGTTATTTAATAGGTGATATTACTTTTTTGACGATCCTTTTTTTGGTTTTGGTTTTTTCGTTTTTTCAGTCTTGCTATTTCCTTGAATAATCTCAATACATTGTTTAAGGGTTAAACTTTCAGGTTTAACTCCTTTTGGAATTCTATAGTTTTTCTTTTTATATGAAATATACTGCCCCCATCGACCGTTCAAAATTTGCATTTCAGGATCTTCGTCGAATATTTTAACTGTTTTTGAAAGGTCTTTTTCTCTTTTTTCTTCAATTAATTCAATGGCACGATTTAATTCAATCTTGTAAGGATCATCCTCTTTTTTTAAAGAAATAAAATTTGAGTCATGTCTAATATATGGTCCAAAACGACCAATTGAAACCACAACTTTTTTTCCTTCAAATTCGCCTATATCTCTTGGCAATTTAAATAATTCCAAGGCTTCTTCAAGCGTTATTAATTCTAAGTGTTGACCTCGCTGCAGTGATGCAAACTTAGGCTTATCTTCATCATCTTTAGAGCCAATTTGAACCATTGGACCGTAAGGGCCAATTTTTGCAGTAATAGGTTTCCCAGAAACAGGGTCATCGCCAAGAATTCTTTCACCCACGCTACGAGTCGATGTTTCAAGAGTTGTTTCTACAGTTTTATGGAATGGTTTATAAAATTTATCAATCATTTTTGACCAGCTTAACTTCCCATTGGCAATTTCGTCAAACTCTTCTTCAACGGATGCTGTAAAATTATAATTAACAATCCCACTAAAGTATTCAGCTAGAAAATCATTAACGACCATTCCTATATCGTTAGGGAAAAGTTTATTTTTTTCTGCTCCTGTAATTTCGATTTTTCTGGTTTCTTTAATTTGGTTATTAATCAGTGTATAAGAAATATAATTTCGATCCTTACCAGGTCTGTCTTCTTTTATAACATAACCTCGATTTTGAATTGTTGAGATTGTAGGTGCATAAGTTGAAGGTCTTCCAATACCTAATTCTTCAAGTTTTTTAACTAAACTCGCCTCGGTATAGCGAGGGGGATAATGAGTAAATCGCTCAACAGCCTGAATTGAATTGTAATTTAAGCTTTCTCCTTTGCTAACAGCAGGTAATAAGCCTTTTACTTCATCTTCTGTTTCATCGTCGGTTGATTCGATATAAACTTTTAAAAACCCATCAAATTTAAGAACTTCTCCAGTTGCAATAAACTGATGTTCATCATTTGAAACATCAATTGTAATTGTAGTTTTCTCTAACTGTGCATCACTCATTTGAGATGCTACTGTCCTTTTCCAAATCAAATCATACAATCTTTTTTCTCTATCCGTACCAGATACGTCTTGTTTTTCAATAAAAGTTGGTCTGATTGCTTCGTGAGCCTCTTGCGCTCCTTTTGATTTTGTTTTAAAATTTCGAGTATTAAGGTATTTTTCACCAAATTCATTTAAAATTACACTTTTAGCTGCATTGATTGCTGTTGTTGATAAATTAACCGAATCGGTTCTCATGTAGGTTATTTTTCCTGCTTCGTAAAGTTTCTGTGCAATTGACATAGTTTGTCCAACAGAATATCCGAGTTTTCTACTCGCTTCTTGCTGTAAGGTTGATGTTGTAAAAGGTGCAGCGGGAGATTTTTTACCTGGTTTTTTTATAACTTCTGATATATTATATGTTGCAGATTTACACTTTTCCAGTAATTCAAATGTTTTTTTTGGTGATTTTATTTTTTCTGACAATTCCGCTTTTAATTCCTCGTTTTTGTTTGATTTAAATAATCCTGTGATTTTGAAAAACGATTCTGATTTAAAATTCAATATCTCTCTTTCTCTATCAACTAGCAATTTTACCGCAACAGACTGAACTCTACCTGCGGATAATGAAGGCTTAACTTTCTTCCATAAAACAGGCGATAATTCAAATCCAACCAACCTGTCCAATATACGTCTGGCCTGTTGAGCATTTACAAGGTTTTCATCAATTAATCTTGGGTTTTTTATTGCATTTTGTATTGCTTCTTTTGTAATCTCATGAAAAACAATTCGTTTTGTTTTTGTAATATCCAGTTCAAGAACTTTCAGCAAGTGCCAGGCTATAGCTTCACCTTCTCGATCCTCATCCGATGCTAACCATACTACTTTAGACTCTTTTGCAATTTTTTTCAGTTCTTTAACAATTGCTTTTTTATCATCAGGAACTATATATTGAGGTTCGTAATTATTTTCAATTTCTATTCCTAAATTCTTTTTTGCCAAATCACGGATATGTCCAAAACTAGATCTAACTTGAAAATCTTTTCCCAAAAACTTCTCAATTGTCTTTGCCTTTGCAGGCGACTCAACGATAACTAAATTTTCAATCATAAATATTTTGTTTTAAAGAATTTATAAAAACGACACAAAATTAAATATAAATAGTATTTTAAGTTCAACATTTTGAATTAAATATTATTTATTAATTTTACAAGCACTCGAAAACTGGCAATATGAACAAAATTAAGTTTACAACAAAATTTTATATTAGATTGTTTTGGGCATTGATTTCAATACCCATAGTAACTATCATACTTCTTTTTACATTAATTTCTCTTGAAAAGCTAGGTCAGATGCCCACTTTTGAAGATTTAGAAAATCCAGAAAACAATCTGGCCACAGAAATTTATTCAGATGATGGTGTATTAATAGGTAATATATATTGGGATAACAGATCATATGCAAAGTACAATGAATTACCCCAGAGTACAATTGATGCTTTAATTGCAACGGAAGATGTGCGGTTTCATCAACATTCAGGTATTGATGCAAGGGGTTTGGCAAGAGTTTTAGTATACTCTATATTAATGAATGACCGTTCATCAGGTGGAGGGAGTACAATTACCCAACAATTAGCTAAAAATCTTTTTCCTCGCGACACAACGAGCTATCAATCTTCCATTGGGAGGAAAGCACATTTGGGAATTGCAAAATTTAAAGAATGGGTCACCGCAATTAAACTTGAGCGCAACTATACCAAAGACGAAATACTTGTAATGTATTTAAATACAGTTCCTTTTGGAGGAATTACTTATGGAATTAAATCCGCTGCCAAAACTTATTTTAACAAACCAACAGACTCATTAAGAATTGAAGAATCAGCTTTGCTCATAGGAATCTTAAAGGCTCCTACTTATTATAGCCCTGTTCGCAATCCTGAAAGATCTCAGTTAAGACGAAATGTTGTTCTTAGTCAAATGAACAAATACAATTACATAAGCAATGAAGAATTTGACTCATTAAGTATTCTCCCTATCGAGTTAAATTATAAAGTACAGGATCATAATGAAGGAGTAGCCACTTATTTTAGGGAATATTTAAGATTAACCTTAAATAAAACCAAGCCACACCAGGCTAATTATTTTTCATTTAACGATTATAAAAACGATTCTATTGAATGGTATACAAATCCATTGTATGGTTGGTGTAAAAAGAATAAAAAACCAGATGGATCTGACTATGATTTATATCGGGATGGATTAAAAATATATACAACTCTTAATTCAAAAATGCAGAAATATGCTGAGGAAGCTTTAAGAGAACATCTTAGTGAGGAACTGCAATATGCATTTAACAGTGAACAAGAAAACAATCCAAATGCACCATATTATGAAGAATTAAGTGAAGAAGAGCTAAAAGATATTATAGATCTTGCTATGAGGCGAACAGAAAGGTATAGGAGTCTTCGTCGCTCTGGTGCAACTATGGATTCTATACGGGCTGTTTTTAATACCCCATATCAAATGACGGTATTTTCATGGAGAGGGGAAATTGACACAATTATGTCGCCGCTTGATTCATTATTATATTATAAAAACTTTTTACGATCCGGGTTTGTATCTATGGATCCGCACAATGGTTATATTAAAGCTTATGTGGGTGGCCCTAATTTCAAACACTTCAAATACGATCATGTAACACAGGGGAAAAGGCAGGTTGGTTCGACAATCAAACCATTTCTTTATACACTGGCGATGCAGGAAGGTTATTCTCCTTGTCATAAAGTTCCTAATGTTCCAAGTACATTTATATTAAATGATACTACATGGACTCCAAAAAATTCGGGACCATCAAGTAAAGATGGACAAATGGTTACGCTAAGGTGGGGTCTGGCAAATTCTGTAAATTATATTTCGGCCTGGCTTATTAAACAGTTCAACCCGATATCAGTTATTGATGTGATGCGAAAGATGGGAATAACAAGCAATATTGCCGCAGTACCTTCAATCTTTTTAGGAACATCAGATATTTCTCTCTCTGAAATGACAAGTGCTTATTCAACCTTTTCAAACAAGGGTGTACATGCTGAACCCTTATTTGTTACAAGAATAGAAGATAAAAACGGAAATATCTTAGCCAAATTTACCTCAACAAAAACCGAAGCTATAAGTGAGCAAACGGCTTATTTAATGACAACATTATTAAGAAGTGTGGTTAAAGAAGGCTCAGGAGGACGTGTTCGATGGAGATATGAACTCTATAACGAGATAGGAGGAAAAACAGGAACAACTCAAAATAATTCGGATGGTTGGTTCATGGGTGTTACACCAAACTTAGTATCTGGTGTTTGGGTTGGTGGAGAAGATAGGAGTATCCATTTTAAAGGCACTTCACTGGGTGGTGGCCACAATATGGCATTGCCAATTTTTGCATTATATATGAAAAAGATTTACAATGACAGCACTTTGACTGTAACTACAGAAGATAAATTTGAAAAACCTTTAAATTTTTCGGTAGAAACAGACTGTGAAATATATAATGAAACTAAAACAGATCAAGAAAATTTCGATAATGAATTTTTTTAAGAGATTTTAATTTCCGGAATTGAGTTAATAAGATTTTTAGTATATTCGGAAGCAGGTGTTTTATAGAGAACATCTGCTTTATTTATTTCAACCAATTCGCCATCTTTCATAACCATAATCCTATCGGCCATATATTTAACAACAGATAAATCATGAGAAATAAAAATGTATGTCAAATCATATTCATCCTTTAAATCATTTAACAAATTCAATATTTCGGATTGAACCGAAACATCTAATGCAGAAACGGATTCATCGCAAAGGATAAATTCGGGATTTAAAATTAATGCTCTGGCAATTACGATTCTTTGTCTTTGTCCTCCTGAAAATTCGTGTGGATATTTTTGATAACTATTCGGATCTAATTTTACTTTTTCCAATATTTCAAAAACCTTATTTTTTCGTTCTGCTTTATTAAATAAATTGTGAACTTTAAGCGGTTCTGATAAGGCTTCTCCTATTGTTAATTTAGGATTTAAAGAAGAATATGGATCCTGAAAAATAATTTGAACACTTTTTCTAAACTGTTTAAGTTCCTTAGCAGTTAATTTGTTTATTAATTTCCCTTTGTACTCTACCGTGCCCGAATTTTTTTCAATTAACTGAGCAATAATTCTTCCCAGTGTAGTTTTTCCACAACCCGATTCTCCAACTAGTCCTAGAGCTTCACCTTTAAATACACAAAAACTCAAATTTTTAACCGCTATTTGTTCTTGTTTTGGTTTTCCTATAAAATTTCTTTTTGAAACAAATACTTTATTTAAATTAGATACTTTTAAAAGCTCTACTTGAAAATCGTTTTTTCTATTTTGAATTTTTACTTCCCTGTTTTCATTATTAGCATTGCTCCTCGGTTCTATAAAGTCAGAAAGAACTGGCAATCGGTCAGTTGAAAGGTTTAATTCGGGTCTGCACTTTAAAAGTCCTTTGGTATAAGGATGGCCTGGATTAACCAATATCTGTGTGGATTCACCCATTTCAACCACTTCGCCATCATACATAACAAGAACATGATCTGCAATTTGAGATACAACTCCTAAATCGTGAGAAATAAAAATTATACTCATCTGATACTTTTTCTGAATTTGCTTTAACAACTCAAGAATAGTTTTCTGAACTGTCACATCTAATGCTGTTGTAGGTTCGTCGGCAATTAAAACAGAAGGATTTAATGCTATTGCCATAGCAATCATTACACGTTGCTTTTGTCCCCCTGATATTTCATGAGGATAACTATGATAAATTCTTTCCGGATTTGGAAGTTTAACCTCATTAAATAATTCTATAACCCTATTCTTTGCTTCTTTATTAGATATTTTCAAATGATACTTTAATGTTTCATGCACCTGCAGTCCACATTTCATTGAAGGATTTAGAGATGTCATTGGTTCCTGAAAAATCATTGAAATGTTTTTTCCCCGAATATTTAACATTTCTCTTTCGTTTAATTTTAGAATGTCAATCTTCTCATTTTCTAAAAAATAAAAAATCTCTCCATTATCAATGCTGGAATTTTTGGGGAGTAATTTTAAAATTGATAAGGCTGTAAGGGATTTCCCAGATCCTGATTCTCCAACAATACCTAATGTTTGTGATTTGTATAAAGAAAAAGATATGTTTTTTAAAACTTGTTGCTTGTCAAGCTTATTTTTAAAGGATAAGGATAAATTATTTACTTCAAGTAGTTTCACAAATTAATTTTTCTTAAAAAGAGATCTGAATAATTCTTCCACTTTGGAAACTTTGACAATTTCAATTTTAAATTTTGATGTGTCTAAACCTTTGGAATTATATTTAGATATATAGATTTTTTTGAATCCTAACTTGTCGGCTTCACTAATTCTTTGCTCAACCCTGGTTACCGGTCTAATTTCTCCTGTGAGTCCAACCTCTCCAGCAAAACAAATGTTTTTTTCAATTGGTAAATCAAGGTTTGAAGATAAAACAGATGCTATAACAGACAAATCTGTAGCTGGATCGTCGACTTTAATTCCTCCTGCAATATTTAAAAAAACATCTTTTTGTGCTAACCTGAATCCGGCACGTTTTTCAAGCACTGCCAAAAGCATTCCTAATCTTCTGTTGTCAAAACCTGTTGATGATCTTTGAGGTGTGCCATAAGCCGCAGAACTAACTAAAGCCTGAATTTCAATTAGTAAAGGCCTGACTCCATTAATTGTTGCAGCGATTGTTGTACCACTTAAATTTTCATCAGATTGTGTAATTAAAATTTCTGAAGGATTTGATACTTCCCGCAATCCTTTGCTCCCCATTTCAAAAATACCTAACTCCGAAGTAGAACCAAATCTGTTCTTTGTGGTTCTTAAAATCCGGTACATATGATTATGGTCTCCTTCAAACTGCAAAACTGTATCAACAATATGTTCCAGCACTTTAGGCCCAGCCAACGTTCCATCTTTTGTAATATGACCTATTAAGAAAACGGGAACATTTTTCTCTTTGGCAAACTTTAATAATGATGCTGCTGTTTCTCTAATCTGGGATACTGTTCCAGCCGAAGATTCTAGCTTGTCTGAATAAAGTGTTTGAATAGAATCTATGATCAGCAGGTCAGGCTCCAAATTAAGGCTATGTGTAAAAATATTTTCAAGTAAGGTTTCACTTAAGATATAGCAATTATCATTTTTTAGATTTATCCTTTCGGCTCTCATCTTTATTTGCTGTGGGCTTTCTTCTCCCGAAATATATAATATCTTTAAATGATCTAATTTTAATGCAACTTGCAGCGCAAGTGTAGATTTTCCAATTCCCGGTTCACCACCAATTAATATCATTGAACCGGAAACAAGTCCTCCTCCCAAAATTCTATCCAACTCTATTATTCTTGTAGAAATTCGTCCTTCTTTTCTACTCTGTATTTCAGACATTTTTTGAGGAACTTGTTTTTCTGAAGCATATGATAATTGTGTTTGCTTACTCGATTTTGTTATAATTTGCTCAATATAAGTATTCCACTCCCCACACGAAGGACATTTCCCAATCCACTTAGCTGATTCAGCACCACAATTCTGACAAAAATATACTGATTTAGACTTAGCCATTTTAATCCCTTTTCAATTTTTCAATAATTGAAGTTGTTGAATATCCATCTATAAAATCGATAGTAACAACCTCTCCTCCTTTTGCAGTAACAATATCATAGCCTACAATATCTTTAATATTATAATCACTTCCTTTTATTAATACATCTGGTTGAATCTTTTTTATTAAATTATAAGGAGTGTCCTCATCAAATAAAACAACTGCTGTTACAAAGCTCAAAGATGCAAGCAAAATAGCTCTGGCATATTCATCCTGGACAGGTCGAGAAGGTCCTTTAATTTTTCTTACTGAATTATCTGTATTTAATCCTATAACCAATACATCGCCATGATTAGCAGCCTGAGCAAGATATTCAACATGCCCCCTGTGTAAGATATCGAAACAACCGTTTGTAAAAACGATCTTCTTATTTTTCAGGTTCCAATATGTCAGGATGGATTCTATATTTCGTATATCAATAATCTTAGATTGAATAATATTCAATTTATCCATAAAATAATTTTTGAAGATTAATCAGTAAATTTAAATATTATTTTTTCTTTTCCGGCGGGAATTAATAAATAACATTAAAATAGAAAAGGCTCCAATTATTACTACAAAAATTGCTTGTGATTCGTGTTGAATTGTTGCAAAAACAAGGCCTTCTTCTTTTGAAATTCCGTATAAGCCTAAGCCTGAAGATATGATCCAATGAAAGGCACCAATCCCACCCTGTACCGGAGCAGCCATTCCTAAACCTCCTATTACTAACAGAAATAAGGCGTCAATAGGGTTCAGGTTTTGTGTTGCTGGAATTGAAAAAACAACAACATAGGTCATTAAAAAATACATTAACCAAATAATCACAGTATGAAAGAAAAAGGCTGATCGGCTTCGCATTTTAGTAACTGTTTTGACCCCGGAAATTACGCCTCGAATTAACTTTCGGATTTTAAGAATGATTTTAACTCTCTTAAATTTTTTCCTGAAAAAATAGAAAAGACCAACTGATGCACCAAGTACAACAACTATTATTAACCAGTAATAAATTGAAAAATCAACGGTTTGAATAAACTTTTGAGATATTGGGATTAAAACATTTTCTTTAATAAACAGCCCGAAAGATTCAATTTTTGCAATGAAAACAATAAACAGGAATAAAAAAAGAACCAACATGTCAATTGCCCTTTCTATAAGCACAGTTCCAATTAGCGAATCCATTGGTATCTTGTCTGATTTGGTTAATGATCCACATCGACTAATTTCTCCTATTCTTGGAAAGGCAAAATTTGCCAAATAACCAAACATGAGTGCATAAAAAACATTTTTTACAGGAGGGTTATAATTTAAAGGCTCAATCAAAAGTTTCCATCTGTACGCCCTGCTAACATATCCTATAAATGCAAAAACCAATGATAATAATACCCAGTAGTAATTTGCCTGTTTTAAATCGTTTACTAAATTATCGAAGTTAACACCTTTAAATGCAAGATATAGCAATAAGATTCCTATTGCTAAAAAAACAAAAAAGTTAAAAGCCTTTAAAATTTTACGTTTCAAGAATTTAAATTATTTTATTTGTTGATGTATCTGGAAAAATTAAGACAGGTCTGAACTTTTTAGCTTCTTCAAAGTCCATTGAAGCATATGAGATAATAATAATAACATCACCGACAGTTGCTTTACGTGCAGCAGGTCCATTCAGACAAATTTCGCCGGACCCTCTTTCACCCTTAATTACATAGGTTTCTAGTCGTTCTCCATTATTGATATTAACAATCTGAACTTTTTCATTTTCAATTATGTTAGATGCTTCCATTAAATCCTCATCAATTGTAATGCTTCCAACGTATTGCAAATTTGCTTCCGTTACAGTCACCTTATGTATTTTCGACTTTACAACTTCAATGTTCATAATATTTATTCAGATTTACTGCAAAGTTAAGAATAAAATCTAATATTGTCTATCAATCTTATTGTACCGACATGCACAGCAACACAGCCAACTTTTTCAGCTTTTTGATTCCAGCCTGTTATCGGCTCTAGGCTTGTCATATCAACAATTTCAAAATACTCTACTTTTAGAAAAGAATTTTCGTTGATTGTACGAATTACCCAATCCTTTGTTTCCGAAACAGTCATTGATTTCTGCTTTTCTTTAGCTGCAAATAAAGTTTTTGAAATTATGGACACGTTAGCTCTTTGCTCTTTTGACAATAACATATTTCTTGAACTCATTGCTAAACCATCCTTTTCTCTAACAATTGGACAAGAAACAATTTCAATATTAAATTTTAATTGACTTGTTAGTTTCTTTATTATGGCTAGTTGCTGGAAATCCTTCTCTCCAAAATATGCTTTATCAGGTTTTACAGTTTCAAATAGTTTACTTACAATTAATGCAACACCTCTAAAATGTCCCGGACGATGCGCTCCTTCCATCACTTTATCGAGATTTCCAAAATCGAACTCCCTTTTATCTTCATCAGGATACATTTCTTTTTCCGATGGTGTAAAAAGAATATCACATTTAACTTTTTTTAACTTATCAACATCTTCTTCAACAATTCGAGGGTATTTGATATAATCATTTTTATCATTAAACTGGGTTGGGTTTACAAAAATGCTTACTATCGAAATATCATTATCTTTATTTGAATACTCTATTAAAGATAAATGTCCATCATGCAAAGCACCCATAGTTGGGACAAAACCAATAGATTTGCCAACTTTTCTTATTTGACTTAATTCTTCTGAGAGTTCTTTTTTACTAGTTACAATTTTCATAAAACTCTTGGTATGGTATCAAAATAAATAATCGGACAAAGTAAAAAATAATATTTCAATTAATAACAATATAAAAGCTCTATAAGTTTAAGGTATTAGTAATTTGTTGATGATTAATATAATTTTTACTAATTTTGCAGTGGTTTAAATTAATTTGAATTTCCAGATGGAAAATACAAAGGTTTTATTTATTTCGCAAGAAATTACACCGTATTTGCCCGAAAGCAAGATGTCCCTTATAGGAAGACATTTACCTCAAGGCATACAAGAGAGGGGAAGAGAAATAAGAACATTCATGCCTAAATTTGGATGTATTAACGAGCGGCGTAACCAGTTACATGAAGTTATTCGTCTTTCGGGGATGAATTTAATTATCAACGACACAGATCATCCATTAATCATTAAAGTTGCATCAATTCAGGCTGCAAGAATGCAGGTTTATTTCATTGATAATGAGGACTATTTTCAACGAAAACATACTTTGCTTGATGAAAATAAAAAATCATTTGATGATAATGATGAAAGAACTATTTTCTTTGCAAGAGGAGTTTTAGAAACGGTTAAGAAATTACGATGGACACCTGACATTATTCATTGTCATGGATGGTTTACCAGTCTGGTTCCGTTATATATTAAAAAAGCATATCATGAAGATCCTCTTTTTGCAAATTCAAAAGTTGTATTTTCTGTTTATGACAATGAATTTAAAGAGCCTTTAAAAAAAGAATTCAAGGACAAATTACTATACGAAAACATTACCAAAAATGATGTTAAAATTTTAAAAGAGCCTAATTATATTAACTTGAGTAAGCTTGCGATTGAAATGTCTGATGCAACAATTATTGGGAGTAAGACAATAAATCCAGAATTATTAAGTTTTATAAAAGATTCCGAAAAACCTTACCTTGATTTTCACAATGAAGAGGAATACATTGAAGCTTACTCAAATTTTTATGACAAAATACTTTAATAAATTTATGAACAATATCATTAGAAAACTCAGACCTGGAAATATTATTCGATTATTTTTAGGATTAATTCCCATCTTACTATTAACAATAACTTTTTCTTGTGAAGAAGACCCAAGTGAACTTGGAGCTGACTTATTACCTCCTGGTGATAAAATATATATCCATGTTAATGACACTCTCTTAACATTTACTGGCACTGTTCATGAAAACAAACCAATGAATACAACAAACTTATCTCATTATACTCTAGGGATACAAACGGATGAGTATTTTGGAGCATTTAAAGGTGAGTATGCATGCCAATTTTATCCTGCATCTTACATTAAAGATGTTGCAGAAATAATTGTTGACTCTGCCGTTTTGTTTCTTGACATTGATTCTATTTATGGACTAACAAATAATAATGATGTTTATTTTAATGTTTATGGGTTATCAAATGATATATTTATAGACAGCTTATATTATTATTCAGATGTTGACATTAACAGCTTTTTTACTGAAGAACTCCCTATTAATACGAATAGTATAATTAGTGGAGACACTTTATTAAGACTTCCTTTAAGCTTATCATTTGCTAATAGTCTCATTTCACATGGTGATGATATTTACGATTCTGATACTGCATTCAGGGAAGTTTTTAAAGGGCTAAGTATAAGCCCTCAATTAATTAATTCAACAGGTGGGTTAATTACAGTTAATATTAATTCTGCAGTTACAAGGATTGCATTATATTATCATACATTAGAAGAAGATTCAATAATTTCCACATATAATTTATCAAACAGATTTGCAAAATACACTAATGATTATCAGGCTGGATTAGTAAATAACTTTATTACAAACACAGAAGAAAACGATGATTTATTGTTTGTACAAGGATTAAATGGTGTAAGATCAAAAATTAAGTTTACAAATATAAATGAGTGGAAAGATCAGGATTCTTCATATTCAATTCTTAATGCTGAATTATCTATACCGATTGCTGACAACTATGATTTTGATGCGTTTCCTCCTCCTAATAAGGTTTTCTTTTATTTTAGCGATGCAGATAGTACTTTAATTGAAATTGAAGATTACTCTGTAAATAATTTTAATGGCTCATATGATATAACAAGCAAAAAATACAAATTCAATATCTCAAAACATTTAATGAATATGTTAAGTAACAATATTGAAGATTCTTGCTTAAATTTTGCTATCTATAATAAGTCCTTTTTCCCAAACAGAGTTATATTAAAATCTGGCGAGAATATTAAATTAAGTGTTACCTACACAAAACATTAGAATTTATGTGCGGAATAGTTGGCTATATTGGAAATAAACAGGCTTATCCAATTTTAATAAATGGTTTAAAAAGGCTTGAATACAGAGGATATGATTCGGCCGGAATTGCTTTATTAAACAAAGAATTAAATGTTTATAAGAAAAAAGGAAAGGTCGCTGACTTAGAAAATTACGTTTCTAATAAAGATATTTCCGGGAATATTGGCATCGGTCATACACGTTGGGCTACACATGGTGAACCAAACGATATAAATGCTCATCCACATGTTTCGATGAACGGACATTTTGTTTTAATTCACAATGGAATTATCGAAAACTATGGTCGTTTAAAAGAAAAACTGATTGACAGAGGTTATAAATTTCAGACCGAAACAGATACTGAAGTTCTGGCAAATTTAATTGAATATATTTATATAAAAGGAAGTGTTAGTGCCGAAATTGCAGTCAGATTAGCCCTTTCTAAAGTAGTCGGAGCTTATGGTTTAGCAATAATCTGTAAGAACGAACCTGATAAATTAATTGCAGCCAGAAAAGGAAGTCCTTTAGTTATTGGTGTTGGAGAAGGAGAATATTACATTGCTTCAGATGCAACTCCAATTGTTGAACATACAAAAAGTGTTATTTATTTGAACGATGATGATGTTGCAATTTTAGGTAGTGACGGACTTACACTTAAAACCATAAAAAACGATAAACTCACTCCCAAAGTACAACAAATAGATTTAGATATTGGAGAAATTGAGAAAAATGGTTTTGATCATTTTATGCTTAAAGAAATTTTTGAGCAACCAAGATCTATTCTTGATACTTTCAGAGGAAGAGTTTCAATAGATAAAAACGAAATTCACCTTGGAGGATTGCACGAGGTGTTCCCAAAACTTGTTGCTGCAAAACGTATTATAATTATTGGTTGTGGAACGTCATGGCATGCTGGTCTTGTTGGGGAGTACTTAATTGAAGATTTAGCAAGAATTCCTGTTGAGGTAGAATACGGATCAGAATTCAGATACAGAAATCCAATTATTAATGAAGACGATATTGTTATAGCTATTAGTCAAAGTGGTGAAACTGCCGACACACTTGCAGCTATTAAATTAGCCAAACAAGCCGGAGCCACTGTGTTGGGCATTTGTAATGTTGTTGGATCAAGCATACCAAGAGAAACTGATGGTGGAGTATATACTCACGCAGGACCTGAAATTGGAGTTGCTTCAACAAAAGCTTTTACCGCACAGGTAACTGTACTAGCAATGATTGCAATGGCATTGGGTTATGAGAAAAAATTGATCTCAAAAGAAAATCTTGCCGATTTAATTAAGGAATTATACGATATCCCTGCTAAGATTGAAAAAATACTCACACATAATGATCATTATTTAAAAATAAGCAATTTATATAAATCCGTTTCCAACTTTCTATATTTAGGTAGAGGTTATCTATTCCCAGTAGCCCTGGAGGGAGCTTTAAAACTGAAAGAAATATCTTATATTCATGCAGAAGGTTATCCTGCTGCAGAAATGAAGCACGGACCAATTGCTTTGATAGATGAAAAAATGCCAATTGTTGTTATTGCAACGAAAGATAAATCATATGAAAAAATCGTAAGCAATATACAAGAAGTTAAAGCAAGGAAAGGGATTGTAATTGCGGTGGTAAGTGAAGGTGATACTGTTATTAAAGGTATGGCCGATCATGTTATGGAAGTTCCGGAAACTCGTGAAGAATTATCGGCATTACTTACTGTTATTCCCTTACAATTATTATCCTATCATATTGCTGTTCTGAGAAGTTGTAATGTTGATCAGCCCAGAAATCTGGCAAAGTCTGTTACAGTAGAATAAAATAAAACACAGTAATTAAAAGGTGGAGCTAGATAATAAAGATTGGACAAAAAT
>DMBU01000165.1 GCA_003446015.1 Bacteroidales bacterium
CCATTTTAACTAATTCTGATTCTTTTTTAAGTTTTTTCTCAAGAATCATTCTTTTCTGGATGCGATTGTAATATTCTAACGCTTCGTTAATATATCTATTACGAGGCTTTTTAATCCTTGAAAGAATCTTTTCTGTTTCTCCAAAGATTGAATCGTCAATTTTTAATGATACTGTTTTCATAGTTTTTGATTTATACCACAAAGGTATATCTTTTTAGTATATCAGTCAAGTATATGCACGAAGGTGAATTCAAGGTTCTAACGCAACAAAAGATAATTTTTCTCATTGAATCAAAGTTACTTTTTTCTTTTTAAAAACCGTTAATTTTTAGAGGCTTTCAAAAAGAAAAAAATATTAAGGATATTCTAAAGCCATAACTTCGTGAGGTGTTTTAAACCCCAAGACCTTTCTAGGTCTGTTATTCAGTTTCTCTTTCACAGTTTTTAATTGTTCTTCTGCTATATCATTAAAGTTAGTTCCTTTAGGGAAATATCGTCTAATTAAGCCATTTGTGTTCTCATTAGTTCCACGTTCCCAAGAAGAATAAGGATGTGCGAAATAGACCTGTATACCTGTTTTTAGGGTAAGCAATTTATGCTGTGCCATTTCTATACCATTATCGTACGTCATTGTTTTTTTAAACAATGGATCTAGCCTGTTAAATTCTTTGGTAAACCCTTTTCTAACCGTTGCAGAACTTCTGTTCTTAAGTTTAACAATACAGATGTACCTAGCTTTTCTTTCTACCAAAGTTCCAATAGCACTACTGTGTTTTACCCCAATCACTAAATCTCCTTCCCAGTGACCAATTTCCAGCCTTTCTTGAATGTGTCTAGGACGTTGATCTATGCTAACCTGATCTTTAATTCTAATCTTATGTCTTTTTGTTCCTTTAACAGTTCTTCTGCGGGATTTATGATAGGGAAGAAGAGCTATCAATTTTCTATTAAGTTTTGCTTGTGGATGCGAGTATATGTGCATGTAAATAGCTTCATGAGATATACTCATAATAGGGTCATTAGGATAATCTAGTTTAATTCTACCTGCTATTTGTTCTGGAGACCATTGATTTAAAAGCCTTTTATAAACGTAGAATTTTAAGCTTTAATAAGTACCTATTTTATCCCTGTTTCTTTTGTTTAAATAGTCATCTTTAGCTTCCCAATTAGCAAGTTCGGCATTGTAAGTTTCTCCGGGATGTTGAACCCACTTATTTATCTCTCTGGTAATGGTTGATCTAGATCTATTTAGCTTGGTCGCAATGAAAGATTTTGATCTTTTTTCTTCAAGTAAAGTTTGAATAATTACTCGTTCCGATAAACTTAATCTTTTATACTTTTTTTCTTCCATACAACAAATCTATAATTTTTGATTTGTTGCGTTGAGTTATTGAATTCGGATTTCTGCATAGCTATGTTTGCTAACGTTCCCGCAATACTAAACTGTGCGGGTTTTGCGCCTTGTTTCATTGTCCACCGCTGAACAATTTTACTAAGATAAAACTTAGTCAGCAAACTACCAAAACCCCGCATTTTTGTTGAACGCGTGTTAGCATGCGTTATTTGCCTTATAGATTGGATTTCCAAAGTAACTGAATTGATATATGATAATCTGTTTCAAATGTAATTGCTCTAATTTCATTCAAATCATACTCATAGTCATATTCAACTTCCACTGTCCCGTCTGATTTTATCATATCAATTATCAGCATATTATTGTCAACCTTATTAACTTTTCCATAAGTCAATTCAGTATCATCATAATCTTGAAATTCAAAAATTCCATATTTTTCTTCAACCCAACGTAGAAATCCAATTGTATCCGTAAAAATAAATTCTTTTGGAGCTTCAGTGCTAACTTTCTTTAAGTTTAGAACCTTTTCTATCTGTATTTCTTTATCAGACCGCATTCGCTTTTCAATAAAAGCTTTCTTATAAAGTCTGAATCCGTCAATAACATAGTCAACAGGAATATGCTTAACCAAAACCCAGTCATTATTTTCAGAAATAACCAAACCTTGTTCTGGTCTTTCCAATCTTTTATTTTAAATGTTTCAACCTTCATAAAAGAATTTATTTGGCTTTATTTTTAACTATTTTCAAATACCTTTCAGCTCTTTCAAGCAGATATTCTTTCATTTTTATTTCACGGTCTTTATAAAGTGATTCACCTTTCTTTTTTATTTCCAACAAACTGTCATTTTGAAGATAATATCTGGCTTCAAACCTTTTCTCAAACTTATCAATATTAAAACCCAGAAATCCATGAACACTATCGATCTTTTGCTCATAAGTATCTTCAATGAAATATATAAAAATTGGTTTCTCATTCCAATAATAATATTCTATAGTGTGAACACCGAAAGATAATCCAATTTTTGTGTAAATTTTATAAACTGTGTCATTTCTACAAAAACCAGTCAAGTGACCACCACCGTCAGTCATGTGTTCTAAAAATTCTTCATTATTTAATACTATCTCTTGGTAAGAATTTATCTGGTTAATGGTTTTAAATTTCTCTCTAATATCCTTAATTGCAGACTCAGTATCTTGAGAAAAAGAATTGAAATAAAAAAGAAAAATCAAAATAGTTAAAATGTACCTTAATAGTTTCATAAAATCATCAATTTTCGTGGCAAATTATGCATGCTAACGGTTCGCTGTTAAATTTTGGGCGGGTTTGCCGCCTTGGTTCATTATCACCCGTTGATAATGAAACATAAAAGTAACGAAACAATGCTAAACTACAAAACCCCGCCTTAAATTTGAACAGCTGTTAGCAGTTGACATTTTTTTATTTTATGTTGTTTATGGTTAATTTAAATTTATGTCTATGCTGCAAAGTGTCGCCCAATTCAATTAAGAATTCTTGATTCAGGATCAGCTTGTTATTTAAAATTTCAGAATTCTCAGGTTCAAATGATAAACAAACTGTGTCATTGTAAATTTCATATGTACCAGTATATATTTCTTTCTCAAGAAAAGCACCTGCGTTATATTCAAATGTTTTGTCTTCTCTAAATTGTAAAGATGGAGCTGTCACCGTATGTTCACAGTATCCACGCAGATTTACTGGACTTTTTGCTTTTTCAATTAAGGTTTCAACTGGTCCATAATAAAGAAATAAAAGTGTCAGTATAGTAAATATTACTGGAAACATAAATTTAAATTTGAATTGCTTATTCTTAACAATATCAACAATTTGCATGACTATCAAAACAGAGAGAAAAAACAAAATAGCTAATCCTATCATAATGAGAATTACACTTGTCCAACCGGCAATACTTAACGCAAAATATTTTAGTCCAACAAGCAGTGATGCTAAAATATAGATTAAAATGTTTCTTATTTTGTTTTGCTTTTTCATTCTGCTCCAAAAAAATGTTTACTGCTACCGGCCTTTGCATAGAAAAAGTGCGGGTTTCCTGCCCAGTTTCAGTATCACCCGTTAATAAAGTTTGAAGATAG
>DMBU01000044.1 GCA_003446015.1 Bacteroidales bacterium
TGGGTCAAGCCAAAAAAGTGTAAACAAATAAGGATATTTTTTATTATAAAATCAAAGATTACAACGAGAATTAGATTTTGCTCAAATCATTTTATAAAGGAACTAAAATGCTACAGTCGTAAAAATAGTTTAGAATAAAAGTTCTGATCTTCCCACAACTATTAAAAGTGATCCTATTTAATTTACAAACTTATATCCTACACCTTTTATTGTTTTAATATGGTCATCTCCAATTTTCTCTCTTAATTTTCTTATGTGAACATCAATGGTTCTATCTCCAACAATAACATTATCGCCCCATACGGTACTAAAAATTTCATCACGGGTAAACACCCTGTCGGGTTTAGTAATTAATAAAACTAATAACTCAAATTCCTTTTTAGGTAAAACAAGCTCTTCGCCATCCTTGATAACAATATATTTCTGCTTATCAATAACTAAATTCGCTTGTTTAATTATAAGATTATCTTCTTTTTCATCTTCACCAAAAGTTTTAAACCTTTTTAATAATGCTTTAATTCGACTTACTAAAACCTTAGGTTTTACCGGCTTTGCAATATAATCATCAGCACCGGCGTCAAAACCTGCTATTTGCGAATAATCTTCTCCGCGTGCTGTAAGAAATGCGATAATTGTATCCTGTAATTTCTTATCTTGTCTTAATGCCTCACAAGTCTCAATTCCATCCATTTCAGGCATCATAACATCCAATAGTATTAAATGTGGATTTATTTTTTTAGCCTTTTCAATAGCTTCTTTACCATTTTGAGCAGTATAAACGTCAAAACCTTCTTTGTTGATATTGTAACTTAAAAACTCCAGAATATCAGGCTCATCATCAACAAGCAATATTTTAAATTCTTTATTATTCATTTTTAACAATTTGATTAAATCTTAAAGTGCTAAACTACAACAATATTATACACATTAGTATAACTTATGTTTAAATCAATATTAAGTTAAAGTTAATAAAAAAAATTATACCTCATTAATTAATGTAAGATTAAAATACTGATAATAAGATTTAACTCTTTTGAAGTTTTCTTTGTACTGTAAATTTTTATTAAAAACGGAAATAACTAAAATTTTTATAAACAAAAACAAAAAAATACAATGAAAAAGAATTATTTAAAATTAACAGCTGCTTTATTTGCGGCAATTACCATCGGATTTACTTCTTGTAGTGAAGACACAACTGAGAAAGTTGCTCCTACTGTAATTTCGTTAGATGTAAATGCAGATAACTCATTAGCTACAATTTATTTTAGCGAAGGAGTATATAGTATGAATGATAAAACCGGAGTATTAACTGATGCCGACTTTACAGTTACTCTTTCAGGTGGTGATTTAACGCTAGAATCTTCAGTTGTATCGCACACCACCGGTGCAAATTCCGCATCTATTGCTTTAACTTACTCAGATACTATTTCAGATGGCTCTGATTTATTAACTGTAGCAATTGCAACTGATGCAATATTTGATGAAGACGGATTAGCTGTAGTTGCAGGTAGTGTTAATGATAATCTTAACCTAATGGGCACAGAAACTAATACATTTGTTGTTAGCAATAATATTTCTGCAAATACAACATGGGAAACTGGTAACATTTATATTTTAGCCGGACGTATTGCTGTTTTAGATGGTATAACTTTAACCATTGAGCCGGGTGTTGTTGTTAAAGGACAGGCAGGTTCTGCTGAAAATGCTACTGCTTTGTTAATTGCCCGTGGTGCTAAGTTAATGGCTGAAGGTACAGCTGCACAACCAATTATTTTTACATCAGTAGCTGATGAAATTCAACCAGGAGAAATTGAAAGTCCAAATCTTGATCCAACATTAAATGGATTATGGGGAGGTTTACTTGTTCTTGGTAAAGCACCTATTTCAGTTGCTGGTGATGGTATAGAAGCTTCAATTGAAGGTGTTCCTGGTGATGATAATAATGGTAAATATGGAGGAACTATATCTGCTGACAATTCCGGTATTATTAAATATGTTTCTATCCGTCATGGTGGTGCGAATATTGGTGAAGGTAACGAAATTAACGGCTTAACTTTAGGCGGTGTTGGTTCAGGAACTGTAATCGAAAATATTGAAATTATTGCTAATCAGGATGATGGAGTTGAATTCTTTGGTGGAACTGTAAACGTTAAAAACGTTTTAGTGTGGAACAATGGTGACGATGCAATTGATACCGACCAGTCATGGGGAGGTACTCTTGATAATGTTATTATCATTAATCCTGGTGACGAGGCTTTCGAACTTGATGGCCCTGAAGGAACTATGGTGGCTAAACATACCATTAAAAACGGTTCTGTATTTGCTGACGGAGCTGAAGGTTTGGTAGACAATGACGCGAACTCAAATGTAGATATGGATAACATTTATTTCTTTGGATTAGCTGTTGGACAAGATTTTGATGAATTACCAACAACTTATACTTGCACATTCACTGATTTTGAAGTTACCTTACCTGCAGCAACTGCTATCACTGATTTCTTTAAAGGTGGTAGTGATGCATTTGTGAGTTCTGTTGCAGCTGGTGCAAATACCGTTGGTGCAGATAAAACACAGTATGCTGATTGGACCTGGGCATCTGAAGCTGGTGAATTAGCTGATTTTTAATTATTAGGTTTAATTGTTCATAAATATTTTACTCGCAGGTTATTTTAACCTGCGAGTTTCACATTTTAAAAATAGATTATCAAAAAATAACCATGAGTAACATAAAATATTTTGTTCTGTTCCTTTTTATCCTAACAAGTGTAGTTCTGAATGCCCAAAATGGCATTATACGAGGAACTGTTTTTGATGGTGTTAATGGTGAATCACTTCCCGGTGTAACTATTTACATTGAATCCAATGCAAAAGGAACAATTACAGACTTAGACGGGAAATTTAACCTTTCTGTTGCACCCGGAACATACGATGTTAGAATTTCATTTATTTCGTATGAAACTGTTAAAATAGAAAGTGTTAATGTAAAAGCGGGTGAAGTTACATTATTAAATAGCGTTGGGTTAAACGAAGCTACATTTGAAATTGCAAGTGCCGTTGTAACCGCTAAAACAATTAGAAATACTGAAACAGCTTTGGTTGCATTAAAGCAAAAATCTCCTAATCTTTTTGATGGAATTTCAGCTGCAAGTTTGCGTAAAACAGGTGACTCAGATGCTGCTTCATCAGTAAAAAGAATAACAGGAGTTTCTGTTTCTGATGGGAAATACGTTTATGTAAGAGGTTTGGGTGACCGCTATACCAAGACAGTTTTAAATGGAGTAGATATCCCAGGACTGGATCCTGATAGAAATACATTACAAATGGATATTTTTCCATCAAATATTATTGACAACATTATTGTTTATAAATCATTTAGTGTTGATCTGCCTGCCGACTTTACCGGTGGTGTTGTTGACATTGAATTAAAAGATTTCCCGGAAGAGAGAAGGGGAAGTATTTCGTTATCTGCAGGGTACAATCCTAACTTTCACTTTAATTCAGATTACCTTAGCTATGATGGAGGTAAAACAGACTATTTAGGATTTGATGATGGAACCAGAAGTATTCCTGCAACATCAGACATTCCATTTTTCTCTGAGGCAATTGCAGATCCGAATGGAGAAACAGGATTAAGATATAAAGAAATCTTAAATGGATTTAATTCTACAATGGCCGCTCAAAAGCAAACCAGTTTTATGGATTATGATTTTGGCGTTTCGTACGGAGACCAAAAACCTTTGAAAAATGTTACTGTTGGATATAATCTGGCATTTTCATACAAAAACAATACAGAGTTTTACGAAAATGCTGAATTTGGACGCTATGGACTTGCTTCTGATCCAGATGAAACAGAATTGGTTCTTAGAGCTCAAACTGTTGGAAACTATGGTGTAAATAATGTGTTTTTAAGCGGTCTTGCTGGATTTGCAATTAAAACCAAAAGTTCAAAATTCCGAATTAATTATATTCATTTACAAAACGGAGAATCAAAAGCGGGTATCTTCGATTTTACAAGTAGAGATGTGGGTAGTGAATTTGATGCATTTCAACATACTTTATTATATACACAACGGTCGCTTTCTAATCTTTTGATTGATGGTAAACATTCGTTTAATGATTCGAAGTGGGAAGTAGTTTGGAAACTATCACCAACAATTTCAAAGATAGAAGATCCCGATATTCGATTTACGAGATATGCTTATGGTGCAACTGATTTAGTAATTGGAACTGAATCCGGATTTCCCGAAAGAACATGGAGAGATCTTGAAGAAATTAACCTGGGAGGTGTGCTTCATATTACGAAAAAGTTCAAGTTTAATGAGCAAGATGCAAAACTTAAATTTGGTGGAGCATACACATATAAGGAAAGAGATTTTACTATTCGAAGTTATGCCATAAATGTTCGTAATATTCCTTTAACAGGCGATCCAAACGAATTATTCGCAGAAGAAAATTTATGGCCTTATGAAGATAATATAGGGAGAGGAACAACCTACGAGGCAGGCTTTATACCCACAAATGCTAACCAGTTCAATGCAAGAGTAGACTATGCAGCCGGATATGTATCAACGGAATTAAATATTATAAAAAACATAAAAGCTATTGTTGGAGTACGGGCAGAAAATTACGTTCAGCATTATACAGGTCAGGATCAGCAAGGTGAAAACATATTTGAAAATGAAAAAGTTCTGGATAATTTAAACTTTTTTCCATCAATAAATCTAATATACAACTTAAAAGAAAAACAAAATATACGGTTATCCTACTCAAAAACCATTGCACGACCTTCATTAAAAGAACTTTCATTTGCTCAAATTTCGGATCCTGTAAGTGGTATTACATTTATTGGTGGATTGTCGGATGATGTTGGCATTGATTACGAAGGAAATGATATTGTTTACTGGAATGGAAATTTAATAAGCACAGATATTCACAACTTAGACTTAAGATGGGAATTGTTTCAAACTAATGGTCACATGTTTTCAGTAAGTGGTTTTTATAAGAAATTTAGTAATCCCATTGAAATGGTTCAGTTTGCAACTACACAAAAAATACAAATACAACCAAGAAATGTTGGTGATGGGCAATTGTTAGGTGCAGAACTCGAATTTCGTCAAAGTTTCGAAATCCTAAATAAGAGTCTTAGCAATTTTAGCATTGCTTCTAACTTTACCTATGTTCAATCTCGGGTAAAACTTAGTCAATCGGAATATGATTCAAGGGTTTTATCAGCACGAACCGGTCAAACCATTGATGAATACCGCGATATGGCAGGTCAGTCTCCATATTTATTAAATATAGGCCTTACGTACGATGGTGGAACGAATGGTGTTTGGGAAGGTCTTGAAGTGGGGCTGTATTACAATGTACAAGGAAAGACTCTTCAGGTTGTTGGAATAAAAGATCGACCAGACATTTATACTGAACCTTTTCATAGTTTAAACCTAAACCTGACCAAACAATTTAAAAAGGGATTTGGTATTGGCTTTAAAGTGAAAAATATACTAGACAGTAAGGTTGAAACTGTGTATAAATCATACGAAGCAAATAATCAATACTATGAGTTTAGAGAAACAGGCACAAGTTATAGCATAAGTTTAAGTTACAAATTTTAATAATCAATAAAGAAGTTGCAATAATTAAAGGAAAGTTAATAATGGAGTTAATGATCAATAAAATTATTCATATATTAGCCCTGTAAATGATATACTTAATCTTTATAAATGCAATTCAAATTATTAATTTAATTATCAAAAATCAATATAATGAAGAAAGTAATAATATATTTTTTCCTGGCATTCATTAGTATTTCATCTGTTATTTCTCAAAACCTGATTAAGAAAGAAAATAAATACTATGATGAGAATAATAACCTATTTTCAGGTATTTATAAAGAGTACTTCGAAAAAGGTACCATTAGGGTTGAAATGAGTTTAAAGGATGGAGTTCAGGATGGATTTACAAACATTTATTTTGAGAGTGGAGTTAAAAATGAACAAAGATCCTATAAAGAAGGTGAAATGCATGGAACCTGGATTACCTGGAACGAACTGGAAATAAAACTTGCCGAAGCAAATTACGATTTTGGTAGTAAACACGGAAAATGGTATGTTTGGGATGAAAAAGGTACTTTACGCTACGAAATGGAATATATTCAAGGAGTAAAAACTGGTGTTTGGAAAATGTACGATGAAAACGGTAAACTTATAAACGAAAAAGATTATTCTGTAAATTAAATAATACATCATAAAATTGAAAAGCCCCTAAAATTTATTCAGGGGCTTTTCTTTTTTAGTTTATTTATCTTTAAAATTAAATTGGGGTCAATGCACAAATTTCTGAAGTATTCTTTTGCTGAAGGTGGTGCAACTCCTGGAAAATCACCTTCATTTCCCAGCATATCCGTAATAATCTGGAAGTGTAGATGTGGCGGCCAATTTCCATTTACTTTTTCATCACCAATACTAGCAATTAAATCTCCCCTCCTAATCTGTTGTCCTTTTTTCTTATCTCTCAATGAAACTAAACTCAAGTGTCCGTATAAAGTATAAAATTTTGTATTATCGATTAGATGCTCCAAAATTAAAGTTGGTCCGTAATCTCCAAAAGCCTCATTTACCTTAAAACTATGTACTATTCCCGGTAAGGGAGAATAAACCGCTGTTCCTTTTTCAATCCATAAATCAACTCCTAAATGTATGCTGCGAGGCTCTCCTTCGTTATCGAAATGTATGCTCCGTTTATAGATTAAACGATCTTCCATATACCCGCCAACACCAACTTTCTTATTTTCTTTTTTTAGTGTATTAAAAACGTATTCGGTAAACGCTTCTGTACTATTTAAATCAATTTTGTACAAATCCATGTTTTTATCAGAAAAATCAAAGACATACACATTATTATCGTTAAGCTCAACATCAATAATTCGAGCAAAGAAATCCCTATTCCCTTTTAAAATATTGATAATATGCGCCGATTTATCCATATTAACTTTTTTTGCAAGTTAGTTAATTTTGAATTGAAATTAAAAATTTATTAAAAAACAGGATGGTTAATAACCACCATTTTTTTAACGGAGGTTGTTTCCCATAGCAATAAAAAAAACCCGGCCATAAGCCGGGTTCATCATAATTATTAACTTAAAATTATTCTACTATACTTTCAATCATTACATCCACATTGATTGCTTTGGAAAGATCAACACTAAAGTTTTCAGTTTTTTCCTTATACGAGATATAAGATGCGGTTAATTCACGATTTCCAGGTCGTACACCATCAATTTCGAAATTACCATCAAAATCTGTGTAAACACTTTTTTCTGTTCCCTGAATAGAAACCTTTACTCCTGCCAATGCTTCACCTGTTATTTTATCTAATACTTTACCTGAAACAGAAGTAGTTGCCATAGAGCTTTCAGCTGTTCCGTTTTCATCATTTGCTGCATTTGCAAAACTTATTGAGAAAACAAATATACTTACGAATAATATTGCTATCTTTTTCATTTTTATCTTGATTTATTAATTTGCGTTTTGATTACGATACAAATGTAAGTACACTATGTTATAACAATATTATGCAAGAATAATCTTTGTGTTAAGTTTATATTAAGTTAAGGTTACATTCGTTAACTTAATGTAACATACTGATAGAAAGACAAAGATGTACAGACCGAATTCAATGGGTTTAGTGAAGTAACTTATTCAGATCAGACTCATAATCGAATTGTAAATCCTCATGAAGTTGTTCAACTGTCTTTTTTATCAATTCAACTTGACGGATATAAATATTTTGCAATGCAGCACTTTTGTGAATAGAAGGTTGAAAGTTTTTTAGTTTTAAACAGAAATATATAAGTAATTCTACTTCAGTTTCTTTTTTTTGCGAATATCGAGCAAACTTCTTGGTGCCCGATAAAATTTTCCGAATACTTTTTCGAATATAAAAATAGCTTTTCCTGTTTATTTGCTCAAACTGTTCATCTATTTCCTTTTTTACATTCAAGATATACGCAGTTTCATCGAAAGATTCAAATAAAAGATATGTAAGTAATTCCTTATTCTCTTTTTTAAATCTTGATAAACGAAGACATATTTCAAGTAATTCTTTATGTGATCGGGTACTTAATTCCTGTTTAAGTTCTTTAACTGTGGCAGCTTTCATTGATACTTTTTAAAGAAAGTTTGAAGGTAAGGTTTTATTGCTAAAAATAAAAGCAAGGGTCAGTTCGCTTATTTGCAGTCATTTACTTTTAATCTTAAATATCTGAGAAATCCCCAACAGACAAAGAATCGTTCATTACTGAATCCATTATCATTCTGAACTTAAGATCTTTTTCAAGAATCTCAAAACGATTTATTAGCATTAAATAATCCTCTTTCATTGATTCTTGTTCCTGAAGTAAAATTTTATTCTTTTCACCTATCTCATAATACAAGAAAGCCCGATCTAAAAGAACTCCTAATAAAAAAAAGATTATAACGAGTAAGGTAACTTTGGACTTCTTCATTTTCTAATAATCAATTTGTTACTAAGGTAAATATTTTTTTGGATATCTTAATGTTATGAAAGTAAATGAAACAATCTTTAGAAACTTGCAAGAAATACATAACAGCTAAAAGCAGACTAACAAAAACAAAAAGCACAAATCTGAACGACTGTGCTTTAAATTAAAGTATGAGCAAATGAATTACTATTTTTTAGCTTTCTTTTCTCTTTTTTCCTGCTTCTTTTCTTTAGCTGATTTAAGAGGTTCTTTTTTAACGTTCTTTTTTGCGTCTTGTGACTTAGCCATAATATCAGTATCTAATATTTTATAATTTTAGAGGATGAAAATCGTTTCCAAACCCTACAGCAAAGATAAGCTTAAATTAACTTGGATTGCTGCAATTGTTAAATTAAATTTTCAAGAAATGAATACAGTTCTTTTCCCAATAACAATGTTCTTTACAAACAAATTCATCAAATTTTATAAATCAAATTAAAATAGTTATTTTGAAGAAAAAGTCATTCATCATGTTATTAAATTATTTACACGATGTTAACTTAACATTAATTTAATATTAACTATATTAAATGTACGTATTATTGCAAACGAAAATAATTTCTAAAACTAGAAAGCAAATGAAGACAAATTGGCTATTTCCTCTGACACTTGGTGTAATTTTAGTGTTTTTTTCTTTTAGCTTGTTGGCTCAAAATAATGAAGACCCATTTATACCTTCCGGGAAAATCAATGGAAAAGTTTTTAGCAATTTTCATTACCAGTTATTTTCTGAAGATGGTGAATCAGCATTTGCTGTTGAGCGTGCTTATTTTGGTTATGAATATTTCCTTTCGGAAAATTTTACAATAAATCTTAAACTTGATATTGGAAGCCCAAACCAGGATTCGCCCTACGATATCTTAAAACGTTATGCTTATTTTAAAAATGCTGCCTTAATCTATACTAAAGACAAGCTTACTTTAAGTTTTGGGTTAATTGATTTATACCAGTTTAAGGTTCAGGAGAAATTTTGGGGTCACCGATATATTTATGAATCTTTTCAGGATGAACACAAATTTGGAAGCAGTGCAGATTTAGGAGCTGCCGTATTATATAAATTCACTGATTATTTATCTGCTGATTTAACTGTAATGAATGGAGAAGGATATAATCAACTTCAAACTGACAACACGTATAAAACAGGACTCGGAATTACAGTAATCCCGTTTAAAGGCTTAACAGCACGTCTTTATGTTGATTATATAGAACAAGATGAAATTCAAACAACATGGGCTTCATTTATTGGGTATGATTTTAAGAAAATTGTACAGGTTGGTATTGAATACAATTATCAAATGAATAATAAATATAACGAGGATCAAAACTTACATGGATTTTCAGGTTATGCTTCATGGCAGGTTTTCGAAAAATGGCAAATTTTTGCCCGTTATGATAAATTATGGTCAAACACCTTAGCCGGAGAACCTTACGAATGGAATATAAATAAAGACGGAAGCGCTCTAATTACCGGCGTTCAATATAGTCCAATAAAAAACATCAATATTGCTGCAAATTATCAGGATTGGTATCCCTATGCACAAAACATTGATAATGAGTCGTATTTCTATTTAAATCTTGAATATAAATTTTAATATTTACGATTATGATTAAAAATCAATTTAAAACTATATTAGTACTTATAGCAATATTCCTTGTTATTACATCATGTCGTAAAAGCGACATTATTATTGATACTAACACAAGCATTACAGACGATGGAAGTGGAACAGGTACAACTACCTGGACCAATGATAAAGAATATATTTTAGAAGGATTTGTATTTGTAAATCCGGGTCAAACATTAACTATTGAGCCAGGTACTGTAATTAGAGCGAAAACAGGACAGGGCGAAAATGCAAGTGCTTTAATTGTTGCACGAGGAGCAAAAATAATTGCCGCGGGAACCCTAGAAGAGCCCATCGTGTTTACTGTTGAAGGTGATGATCTGGAAGGTTCGGTTCCACTCGAAGCTCGGGGTTTATGGGGTGGATTAATTATTTTAGGAAATGCCCAGCTAAATAGCGAATTTAATGAATCAAAAATTGAAGGAATACCTTTCTCTGAACCTCGCGGAATTTATGGGGGATCGGTAAATAACGACAACTCTGGTATTCTTAAGTATGTTTCGATACGTCATGGAGGAACTAATATTGGAGCCGATAACGAAATAAATGGACTAACGCTGGGAGGTGTAGGTTCAGGAACTACAATAGAATATGTTGAAGTAATATCGAACCAGGATGATGGCTTTGAGTTCTTTGGAGGAACCGTAAACTGTAAGTATTTAGTATCGGCTTTTTGTGGTGATGATGCTTTTGATTTCGACGAAGGATACAGAGGTAAAGGCCAGTTTTGGATCGCTATTCAGGCTCCATCTCTGGGCGATAATTTAGCCGAACACGACGGTGGTACCGATCCCGTTTATGGAGAACCATATTGCATACCTGAAATATACAATGCTACATATATTGGAAATAATACACTTCACTCATCCAACTTAATGGTCTTTTCAGATGATGCCGGAGGAAAATACTATAATTCCATATTCACATATCAGTCTGGAGGAACTAAAATTGAATATATTGATGGTTTTAATGATAGTTTTCATCAATTCGAGAATGAGAATTTAGTTCTTGAAAATAATATCTTTTATAACATCGAAGGAAATAATAATTCTCTGATCTTATCAGCATTCAGTAAAGCTTCAGTGGATCTGACTTCTCAACAATCAGTTCTTCAAAATTACTTGTTAAGTGCAGGTAACGAGGTTATTAATCCAGGAATTGCAATTACAGAATCTGATTACAATGTTGTACCTACCGGCAATGTAGAAAGTAATCTGGCAGCTTATCCTGATGAATGGTACGATGAAGTAAGTTATAAAGGAGCTATTGATCCATCCGGTAATAACTGGCTGACAGGCTGGACATTACTAAGTGAATCGGGAAAGATTCTATAATTTGCTATCTAAAATAAAAAAGCCTGGTAATTTCTTCACCAGACTTTTCTTTTTATTGATGTTCAGGTCTTAGTAAATCGTTTATTGTTTTTACCGGATTAAATGTTACAATGGGCACTTCAACAAAAATAGTATTCCATTTTGCCATAGCACCATTCCAAAGCCCTGGTAATTCCTGTGCTTTTATGTCTTTTCCATCCTTAGATTTTTTTGAAATAAAACCTGTGTTTGGATCACGGAATTTTAGCAAATCAAACTTTTCACCTAAATAATTTTTTGTAGCACAAACCAGATCAACAGGATTAAAATGTGTTGAAGCTTTCAATATTTCCATTTGTCGTTTATCATCAGCATTAATTTGTGATGATTCAACAATTTGTAAATCAATATTACCATTGTGTAATTTAACCCAAAATGGTCCACCTCCGGGTTCTCCTTCATTTTTAACCATACCACAAACCCGAACAGGACGATTTAAAATTTCAAGCAAACATTTTGTGCTTGCTCTTGATTCTATTTTTTCGTAATGCACAACATGAACGCAAAGCTCTTCTTTTATAAATTCTTCTATTTCCTTTTTAGTTTCATCAGAAAAATCATTCGACTCCAGAATATGAATGTATTCAAAAATGCGTTCCTGAAAAGATAAAAGCACTCCTGCCAGAGCTTTTTTATATTTTACAGTTATATCTATCAATCTAACAGGGACAACATTATCAATATTTTTAATAAATATAATATCTGAATCCAAATCGTTAAGATTTTCGATTAATGCTCCATGCCCACCCGGGCGAAACAATAATGAACCGTCTTCATTTCTGAAAAGTTCATTTTCCAAATCAACGGCAACCATATCGGTTGAGGGCTTTTGTTGTGAAAAGCTAATTTCGAATTTAACACCACATTGGGCTTCCAATTTTTCAACTTTCTCCGAAACCAAAGTATTAAATAAATCGATATGTTCTGGTGATATAGTAAAATGTATTTTTACTTTATTTCCAGGCGATTTTGCATAATGAATACCTTCAATTAAATGCTCTTCAAAAGCGGTTATAACATCATTATTGTTTTTATGAAACAACAATATTCCCTTTGGCTTTTGACCATAATTTAACCCATCATCAAAAAGAAAAAAGCGAAGAACTTCTTTATACCTCCCCTGTTTAATCAAATCTTCAATATCGAGATTGTTTTTTTTGATGGTAAACCTTAATTCATTATAAAAAGCAAATTTCTTAATATCTATAAAAAACTTTTTTACATCAGTATCTTTAATCTGATTAATGCTATCGTACTTATCTTGTGCTTTTTCGTAAAATTCAAACAGAAACTTGAACATTCTTGATGCAGCTCCTGATGCCGGTACAAATTTCAAACTATCCGGATTTATATCTTCAAATAGTTTTATGTAAGCATCGGTTTCATTTTCAGTTAGCCGGATTATTCCATCGTTTACGATTGCCGGTTTTGAAATATCAAGCCAGGGAAATCCATCAGTAAAATTCAAAATCTGATTTTCTACCTCTTTTGTGGTTAACCCTTTTTCTTGGATTTGTCGAACATCATTTTCTGTAAACATTTTTTGATCATTTTAATGTTTATACAAATCTACAATGATTTTAAGAATAACTTAGAATTTTACAGTTAATTTAAGATTAAACCGACGAGATGTAAGGTAATTTGGAACTGCATACTGAGAAGCATCACCCTCCTGGTTATTAACAGTTTTAACCCACATGTAAGAAATTGTGTTGTTAATATCAAGCAAATTAAAAATTTCAAAACTAATCCACATATTTTCAAAAGAATTCAACCATTTGATTTTTTCGAAATTTTTATCTTTGCTAATAATCACTTTCGATAAACCTAAATCAACCCGTTTATATGCTCTCATCCTAAAAACATGATCGTATCGATCTTGTTCGGGAGAAGAAAAAGGTAAACGGCTTCCATAATGCAAGCTAAGATTCATTCTGAATGTTGGGTTCATTGGCAGATAATCCTGAAAATACATGCTAAAATTCACCAATTGATCAGTAGGTCGAGGATAATATCCCGGTTCAATAAGTTCTCCTTCTGAATTATAATAAAAGTCTCCGTCAATATCCTCTTTCGTTTGCATAAAAGATAAACTTGCCCAGGATTCAATTCCTTCAACGAATTCACCATTTACCTTAAAATCTATACCATAAGCATAACCTTTAGCCATATTTTGAGCAGAATATTCCAAATGCACATTATCAATTTTATAAGGGATAAGATCGTATAAAAATTTATAGTACAATTCAGTTGATAATTTAAAAGGTCTGTTCCATGCTTTAAATATATAATCATTGCCTAAAACAAAATGAACTGATTTTTGCGATTTAATATCCGGATTTACAACACCATCTGAATTTTTCATTTCCTTATAAAAAGGAGGTTGATAATATAAACCAGATGAAAACCTGAAAAGCATATCTTTTTCCCAATTAGGTTCATATGAGATCGACATACGAGGTGTTATAATTAATTCATCACTAAAATCCCAATAATTTGCACGTAAACCTATGTTAAAATAAAAACTTGCATTATTTGCCAATTTCTTATTATATGTGTTTTGAATATATGCACTTACACGATTTGAATTAATTTGATTGGCAGCTCTTGCGGTTTCATAAAGCTCAATGCTCTCACCGGTATAAGGTAAAGAGAACCCGGCAGAATCAAGCATTTTCCATTGACTAACTTTATCATCAATTTGTTCGAAGTTATACTGAGCACCCCAACGTAATTTATTATGGTTTGAATAAAAACCTCCTTTAAATGAAACAGAGTATACATTAGCTGTCAGATAATTTCGAGCATGATTTAGAAAAGTTCCAATACCAATATTCATCAAACTATCGCCATATGTATCGGAACCAACTGTATTGTCTAATTCATTTAAATAATACTGACCCTGAATATCATATGTTTCTTGTTCTAAGGTTTGAAATGCAGAAAAAATAAGTTTTAATGAAAGATTCTCATTTGGATTATAATTAGTTGTAAATGCTCCTAAATAAGTCTCAAAACGATCAACTTCCATTCCATCGTAATATATTTTTAGGTTTAAAGCCTGATTAATGGTGCCAAAAGACGTTTCTCTGTTTTCTGGAATAAATTTGTAACTATTTAATGAATAATATCCCAAAAAATCAAAATCGAGAAATCTGTTTACTTTATAAGTTAAATAGGTTTGAAGATCATAAAAATTGGGATCATACGCTCCTTTTGTTTCAAGTGAATTCAAAATATATTGTGATGTTTTATATCTTAATCCGGTATTATAAGTAAACTTTCCATTTTTAGAAATATCTTCGACATGGGCCGTACCTCCTAATAAACTCAAAGACACATTTCCGGAAAATTCAACTGGTTTATTGTACCTAATGTCTAAAACCGATGACATTTTATCGCCAAATCGAGATTCAAATCCACCTGAAGAAAAATGAATTGAAGAAACCATATCTGAATTCAAAAAGCTTAACCCTTCCTGCTGACCAGAGCGAACCAACAGAGGGCGATAAATTTCTATGTCATTAACATATACAAGGTTCTCATCGAAATTACCTCCACGCACAGAATATTGTGAGCTCAATTCAGAATTTGATGAAACTCCTGGCATTGTTTTTATTAAGGATTCAAGATTACCTGAAACATCAGGATTTAATGCAATATGCTTCGCTTCGATCTTAATTAGATTGCTTTCAGGCGAAAGTTCTCCAACCACCGAAACTTCACCAATATCGCTCACTAAAACCTCAAGGAAAATATTATAATCTGAAATACTATCTATTTTAGAATTAACATTAAAACTCTGAGCCATATATCCAATGCACGAAACCTGAATTAAGACTTGCTTTTCTTTAGGAATTTTTAAAGAGTAAGATCCATCTTTCTCAGAAATAACACCCGTATTGTTTAACATATTTCGTATGTGTGCAGACTCAATCGGTTTGCCTTCAAGATCAAAGACTTTTCCTTTTAATGAAGTAATTTCCTGTGCAACAGACGAAATTGCGAAATAGAAAATAAAAAAATATATGGTTAAAAAAAACTTCATCAATTATTTAAGGTTTAATAAGCTATAAACAGTAAAATCAATAAAATAGTATTGTGTTTTTTAAGAAAGTCAAAACTAATCCATTTGACTTAGATTAGAAAAAAACAATAACTTTATTTGCTGATAAAACAAAAGAATTAAAAATCATGACACATCAAATTGAAATTACACTTCCATCCTTTAATCGTGGATATCATATTATAAGCCATATTATTAACCGGGAAATCGGGGAGTTACCTGAAAAAGGAATCATTCATATTTTTATAAAACATACTTCAGCTGCTTTGGCTATTAACGAAAATGCTGATCCTTCGGTAACAGTTGATTTTGAGAAATTCATGAATCGTTTGATTCCTGATGGTGACAAATTATATACTCATACCCTGGAAGGACCAGATGATATGGCTGCACACATCAAAGCTTCTATGTTTGGCCAATCATTAAGCATTCCAATTACAAATCACAGGTTAAATCTGGGAACATGGCAGGGTATATATTTATGTGAATTCAGAAATCATGGTGGAAACCGGAAATTAGTTATAACAATCTATAACTAATAACAGTCTTAAACTTTAAGATTAGAACAATAAAAAAAAATATTATGTATAATTTGAAATATTCACATTGATGTAATTCTATATAAAATTTTAAAGCTCTGTTTTTCAACATCATGAACAGCACAATTCTAAACACCAATTTACTTACATTTTGTAACCTTATATTGATTTTTACTAAAAATATGTTATTAAAAACATTGATTTTTTGGTCAATTATTAAAAATAACACTACATTTGCTTAAGTAAATGAAATTTAAACTTAACTATTTTTCATTGTGAAAGTAAGTAAGGTAATTTATTATTACGTAATTGCAATTCAGGTTGGCTACCTTAAACGCTTCGGTGGTCTATGATTCTGTAAAAACTTTCTACAACATCCATCTTTATTTTTATAAGTTTCTGAATTTTCATAACTTATGCTTTTTAAAAAAGAAATAATTAAACTAAAATAACATGCAAAAATTACTTTTATTAGGTGACGAAGCTATTGCTCAAGGAGCATTAGACGGTGGTATTTCTGGCATTTACGCGTACCCGGGGACACCATCGACCGAAATAACAGAATATGTTCAAGCTTCAAGATTTGCTAAAGAAAACAATATCCACAGCGCTTGGTCAGCTAATGAGAAGACAGCTATGGAAGCTGGCTTAGGAATGTCATATGCAGGAAAACGTGCAATGGTTTGTATGAAGCACGTTGGGTTAAATGTAGCAGCTGATGCGTTTATTAACTCATCCATTACCGGGGTAAATGGAGGATTAATTGTTGTTTCTGCTGATGATCCATCGATGCACTCATCGCAAAACGAACAAGATTCAAGGTTTTATGGAAACTTTGCTATGATTCCTATGTTAGAGCCAGCCAATCAGCAGGAAGCTTACGATATGGCTTACCATGGATACGAGCTTTCTGAAAAATTTAAATTACCTGTTTTGTTGAGAATTACAACCAGGTTAGCACACTCTCGTGCAGGAGTTCAAACGTTGGAACAAAAACCTCAAAATAAAAATTCATTCCCATCAGATTTAAGGCAATTTGTATTATTACCTTCTATTGCCAGAAGAAATTACAAAACATTATTAAGTAATCAGGGAGCCATAGAAATAGCTTCAGAGGAATCAAGGTTTAATAAATATATTGATGGTTCAGATAAATCATTAGGTATTATTACAACAGGAATTGCGTATAACTATTTAATGGAAAATTTTCAGGATCAGAAATTAAATCACCCTGTATTAAAAATTGGACAATATCCAATACCACGTAAGCAAGTGATGAAAATGGTCAATGAATGTGATAAAATCCTGGTTCTTGAAGAAGGATATCCAATTGTTGAAGAAATGCTTAAAGGTTATCAGGAAGCAGGAACACCTGTGACTGGAAGACTTGATGGAACATTACCCCGCGATGGTGAATTAAATCCCAACTTAGTAGCCAAAGCTTTAGGTATAGAAACTGTTTTAGATGGTACAATTCCTGAATTGGTTAAAAACAGACCACCATCCATGTGTACAGGTTGTGGACATATTGATGCATATACAGCACTTGCTGAAGCACTGGCTCAATATGGAGAAGGACGAGTATTTTCTGATATTGGTTGTTATACTTTAGGAGCTTTACCTCCTTACAATGCAATTAACTCATGTGTTGATATGGGAGCATCGATAACAATGGCAAAGGGAGCTGCAGATGCAGGTTTAATTCCTTCTGTTGCTGTTATTGGAGATTCAACTTTTACTCACTCCGGTATTACAGGATTAATTGATTGTGTTTCGGAAAATAGTCCTGTTACCATTATCATTTCAGATAACTTTACAACAGGAATGACTGGTGGTCAGGATTCAAAAGCTCTCGGTCGAATTGAAGATATATGCAAGGGGGTTGGTGTTGATCCGGATCATATCAAAGTCTTTAGGCCTACTAAAAAGAATATGGATGAGATGGTTCAAATCATGAAAGACGAATTAGCTTTTAACGGAGTATCTGTAATTATCCCTCGTCGACAGTGTGTTCAAACCATGAAGAATAAGGAGCTTGCCGAGCAATTAGTAAAGTTAAATTTAAAATAATCTACATTAGTACTAAAAAATAAAAGATAAAAATTATGAAAACAGATATCATATTAGCTGGTGTAGGTGGTCAGGGAATTTTATCGATTGCCGCAACTATTGGAATGGCAGCTTTACATAACGACCTATTTTTAAAACAAGCTGAAGTTCATGGAATGAGTCAACGTGGAGGGGCTGTTCAATCCAATATGCGAATCTCTGATAAACCAATTGCATCAGATTTAATTCCTATGGGAGCTGCAGATATTATTCTTTCAGTTGAACCCATGGAATCGTTAAGATATTTACCATTTTTAAAAAAGGAAGGATGGGTAGTTACAAATACAACTCCTTTTATAAACATTCCAAACTATCCTGAACTTGAAGAAATAATAGCTGAAATTAAAAAACGGAAAAATCATATTGCCATTGATGCTGATTCCATTGCTGCAGAGTTCGGATCAAAAAGATCATCAAATATTGTAATGCTTGGAGCTGCTTCTCCATTCTTCGAAATTTCTTTTGAAAGCTTCGAAGAAGGAATACGCAAGATTTTTGCTCGTAAAGGAGAAGATATTATTAATGTTAATATTCAAGCTTTAAGAGCTGGAAGAGATTTTACAGAAAAAAACAGATAGATACTACAATTTATAGTTTGATTTAAGTGCCATGAATTATTCGTGGCACTTTTTTTATTCATCTGTTAATAATCTTATCTTAATTTCATATTTTAGAGATCTACTTTTAAAAAATGAATTACTGTTTAAAAAAGTTAAAATCATTCGATCTGGTTGTAATTTCGTTTTGCATTGCAACAGGGATTTTTATGCTCTTTGGTTATAGGCAACTTCAAAACATTTCAATTCATTTAATACTTCGAATTGCACTTTTGACTCTTATATTTTTACTAGTTAAAGTTGAAGATTCAAAAAATCTGTTACTTCAATTTTTTCGTAATTTCTATCCTTTGCTCTTTCTTGGCTTTTTCTACAGTGAAACGGATTATTACAATAATTTTCTTTTTGAAAACCTTGATATTTTTCTTGTACATATTGAAAATAAAATAATCGGAACTCAACTTGCCCTGGAATTTTCAAAGCAAATTCCCTTTCCATGGTTCAGCGAAATCATGCATTTTGGTTATTTTTCTTATTATGTAATGACTTTAGGAATACCTCTGCTATTTTATATTAAAGCCCGGAGACATTTTGAGAAGGCCATGTTTATTATTATTTTATCTTTCTGTTTTTATTATATCTTATTTATTTTATTACCATCCATTGGTCCACAGTTTTATTTCCCGCTTAATCAACAATCCGTTCCAGAAGGTTATCTTTTTTCTAAAATGATGAATATAATCATTGAGTTGGCTGAAACTCAAACAGGAGCTTTCCCTAGCTCTCATGTTGGCTTAGCGATGATTTATATACTATTAGCAGTGAAATATTTTAAAAGAGTTTTGTTTTTTCTAATGCCATTAACAGTAATCTTAGTTTTTTCTACTGTTTACCTAAAAGCACATTATACCATTGATATCATCGCTGGTGCTATAACAGGAATCCTATTTTATTATTTATCAGTGAAAATCTATTTTAAGTTTTTTGAATCATTAGATAAATAGTATTTTAGTTTTTTATGAGTTTTATTTCTATTATTACCTTGTAAATTGAATTTAGAAACTAACAAATATGCTTGAAATTGCAGAAGTAAAAAGCAAAGCTGATCTTAAAAAATTTATATACCTACCTGAAAAGATTCATAAAGACCATAAAAACTGGCTTTATCCAATCTATTCAGATGAATGGATTTTATTTGATCCAAAAAAGAACAAAGCATTTAATTATTGCGATACGATTCTTGCCATTGCCAAAAAGGGTGGCAAAGTAGTAGGCAGGATTATGGGCATTATAAATCATCGATATAACGAAATAAACAATGAAGATTTTGGAAGATTTTGTTTCATGGAAACTTATGACGATCCAGAGGTTTTTCATGAATTAGTATGTTTTGTTGAAAATTGGGCTCGTGAAAAAGGAATGAAAAAATTGATCGGACCATTTGGTTTTTCAGATGAAGATCCCCAGGGATTTCTGGTTGAAGGTTTTGATCAGCCAACAGTTATGGTAACCAATTGCAGTTTGCCATATATGGCTCAAATGATTGAAGAAGAAGGTTACTTTAAAAAAATGGATTTTGTTCAGTATAAAATTGATACTCCTAAAGAAGTACCTCCTATTTACGAGCGAATTGCTCAACGACCAAAGAAAAATGGTTTTAAAGTAATTGAATTTACTAAACGTAAGCAACTAAAACCCTTTATTCGTCCGGTACTTGGTCTGACAAACGATACTTATACAGAAATATTTGGTTATGTTCCGTTTAGCGAAGAAGAAATGGACGATTTTGCAAAAAGATACTTGCCAATATTAGATCCCGCTTTCATTAAAGTTATTGTAGATTCAAAATCAGAGGTCGTTGCCTATGTTATCGGTATGCCTAATATTAGTGATGGAATCAGAAAAGCAAAAGGTCGGCTTTTTCCTTTTGGGTTTATTCATATTCTTCGTTCGATGAAAAAATCAAATCAATTAGATTTGCTGTTAGGTGCAGTTAAAGATGAACTTCGAAATATTGGGTTAGATACCATGATGGCCAAGGCAATGCTAAAATCAGCCAATGAAAGAGGTCTCAAGTTTATCGACAGTCATGTTGTAATGGAAACAAACACGAAGATGCGAGCTGAAGTTGAAAAACTAGGAGGTAAAATATATAAACGCTACAGAGTTTTTCAGAAAGCATTATAAAAAATAAAACGAGGATGTCCAAAAAGTTTTGGAAACTGGCAAATTGTTAATTTTTTACTTAGTGAAACTTTGTGCATTTTTCGTGAAACTCTGTGTAACAATGTTTTGTAATTCTACCACAAAGCAACCCAAAGGAGACACAAAGTCCCACAAAGTCTTTTTGGACACCTTCTTTTTAATACTATTGTTTATTGACTTCTAGTTATTTCCTCCCAGAATCAAAGGCAAACCATCTTTACCACTTCCAATAACAACAACTTTTGCATTTGGTGATTCAGATAATTTAATAGTAGCCTCAATTCCTCTCATTTTAAGTAGCTCTTGTGTTAAACTACTATTAATAATCTTATTTGCACGAGCTTCACCTTCAGCAGCAATGCGTTTACGCTCGGCTTCAGATTTTTCTGTTTCTAATTTATACTGATATTCTAAAGCTTCCTGTTCTTTCTTAAGCTTATTTTCAATAGCAACCTTTATTTGATCAGGCAAATTAATTGAACGAATAAGTAAAGCTTTCATTTCAATATCATTTCTCCCAAGAACTTCCATTGTTTCGGTAATAATTGCTTCCTCCAATTCACTTCTTTTTGTTGAATAAATTTCTTCAGCTGTATATCGTCCTGCAACCCTACGAACAGTTGAACGAGCTTCTGGCACAATTAAAGTTCTAATATAATCGACACCAAATTTCTCGTGCAAAAATCCTATTCTATCGTATTTAGGGTTAAAACGAATAGATACATCCATATTTATGGAAAGTCCGTTTTTATCTAAAACATCCATACCTTCTTCACTATTCTGCTCTTTTACATTGTATACATAAATCTCATTCCAGGGAGCAATAACATGAAATCCTGGTTGAAATATATGATCTTTATCCAGACCCGATGTAAATTTTCTAAAAATAACTCCACGCTCGCCTGGTTTAAGCGTAATAAATGATGAACTGCTAATTAGGATTATAATAAGAATTCCAACTGCAGCAATAATCCAAAATGTTGTTGTGATTTTTTTCATATCTCTGATTTTTAAGTTTTTAAGTTTTATGATTTTGAATTTTATAAAGGTATAACTTTAAAACATCAAATAAAAACTATTGCCGATTCATATCTTTAGTTCTTAAACATATTACGTTATCAACATGCAGTGCCTGAAATTATTATGGTTATGTTGATTTTTCTTTATTGCGCTTTTAATATATTTTAAATAGATTTGAAGTCCAAAATAAAAGGAAAGGTGATGAATTATGAAAATTGGAGAGTCGGAACTAATTATTAATCAAGATGGAAGCATTTTTCATCTACACTTATTACCAGAAGATATCGCAAATGATATCATCTTAGTTGGTGATCCGGGCAGAGTTGAAGTTGTTGCGTCGTTTTTTGAAAATATCGAATTAAAAAAACAAAACCGGGAATTTTATACTATAACAGGTTTTTATAAAGGTAAAAGAATAACGGTAATATCAACAGGTATTGGTACCGACAATATTGATATTGTAGTGAATGAACTGGATGCACTTGCAAATATTGATTTAAAGACCAGAACAATAAAAAAAGAACATAAAGCACTCAATTTAATTCGCTTAGGAACATCCGGAGCATTGCAAGCTGACATTCCTGTCGATTCGTATTTAATGAGTGTAAGATCAATTGGTTTTGACGGTTTATTAAACTTTTACCAGGATCGAAATGAAATTTCTGATTTAAATTTTGAATTTGCATTTAAATATCATGTTCAGTGGAACTACTTGTTACCATCACCATATGTTGTTGACGCTTCAGATGATTTGATAAAAAAGTTTGACGGCGTTGAAATAAGAAAAGGAATTACAATTTCTGCACCTGGGTTTTACGGACCTCAAGGGAGAAAACTCAGATTAGCTATAATTGATCCCGATATAAATGATAAAATTGAATCTTTTGAACTTGAAGGGAAAAAAATCACGAATTACGAAATGGAAAGTTCTGCAATTTATGGACTTTCAAAATTGCTGGGACATAATGCAATAACCATATGTGCCATTATTGCGAACAGGCAAAGAGAAGAATATAGTAAGGACTATAAACCTGTGATTAAAAAATTAATACAAACTGTTTTAGAAAGATTAACATCATAGCAATTTTATTTTGAAAACCAGAGATAAACATATAAAGGCGTTATTACAGTTATTAGATGATCCTAACGATGAGATTTATCAGCATGTTTCATCAAATATCTTGAAACAAGGTGAGGATATTATCCCTGAATTAGAAAAAGTCTGGGAAAAGTCTTTAAATGCCATTTTACAGGAACGTATTGAGAATTTAATACAGGAAATTCAATTCACCTCTACCCAAAATCAATTAAAAGAATGGAAAGATTCTGGTGCAGTTGATCTGTTAAAAGCAGCTTATTTAATTTCAAAATATCAATATCCGGATTTAAAATATAATGATATTCTTGAATCGTTCAATAAAATAAAAAAAGACGCATGGCTCGAGATCAATAATAACTTAACGGCACTTGAAAAAACGAGAATTTTAAATCATATTTTATACCAACTACATGAATTTTCGGGAAATAGTTCTAATTTCTTTGCTCCTCAGAATTCATATATCAACCATGTTTTTGAAACAAAAAAAGGCAATCCAATTACATTAGGAATATTATATATTGCTTTGGCTCAAGATCTGAATATTCCAATTTATGGAGTAAGTATGCCACGGAATTTTATACTGGCTTATTTAGATGAATTTAATATTCAGGATCCTTTTGAAACTGATGTTCTGTTTTATATTAATCCATACAATAATGGAAAAGTTCTGGGAGCCAGAGAAATAGAATATTTTCTAAAACAACAAAAAATTGAACCACAAGATTCATATTATAATCCTTGTTCAAATATCGAAATTATTAAAAAGTTAATTTTAAATTTGATATATTCGTATGAAAAATTAGGCTATCCTGAAAAGGTATCCGATATGAAGAATTTATTTAATATTATAAATGGGGTGTGAGGTGTGTGGTTTATGGTATAAGGTGTAAAGTTTTAGTAAGCCGAAGACCTAATATCCACAGACAAACCACGAACCACGAAAGACAAACCATAAATCATAAGCCATAAACCGTAAATCGCAAACCATAAACGTTAAAAAAATGACAACAGAGAAAAGAAACGACGAAATTGATTTGATTGAATTATTCCTAAATATTTATATCTTTTTTAAGAAAAACTTTTGGTTTCTATTTATTTCGGTAATTATAGGAGCCGGATTAGGATACTCTACAAAGTTTCTTACAAAAAAGCATTACGAATCATCCATGTTAATTAATTCATATACTGTTTCAGGCAATCTGTTAATGGAATATATTAATAATATACAATCAATACTTGAAGATGGAAATCTTAAATATTTAAGTGAACGAATGGAAATGGATACGATTCAACTAGCCTCACTTAAAGAAATTACAATTGAAGATGTTTATGATGAAAAGGAGAAGAAAAGCAAAGGATATTTATCTGTTTCTGTAAATGTTTTAGATAACAATATTTTATCTGTTCTTGATGATGGAATTTTAAAGTATATTGAGAAAGAACCATTTGTACAAAGTGAAATTGAGATTTTCACAGAAAATAATTTGAATATAATTTCAAAGATTGATGAGGAAATTGAAAAAATAGAAGAACTACAGCAGCTCAGTTTAAGTCAGGATCAAAACAAAGGCGATGTTAATATTTATAATAGCCAGAAATCATTTCAAAATGAGCTTTTAGATCTTCTAAAAGAAAAACAGAATCGTGAAAAATACTTAAAATTTGCAATCCCTTATAGAGTGATTCAGGATTTTACAATTTATCAAAAGCCAAAAACTAAAACTAAAACATACACTCTTATAAGTGGATTCTTATTTGGTTTTATTGCATTTTCATTCCTAATTATTAAGAATATTAATAAATCTTTAAAAGAAAAATAGGAATAAAATCTTATGCCTCTTTAGCTGTATTTGAATTATACATGGAGTATAGTAAAGTATAAAAGAATGCAAAAAAACCAATTCCAGCTAATGAATTTAGCATGGTTTCAAAGAAGAAGTTAATAAACAGGATTAATATAAAATAGAAAAACAAAAACTGTTTCTTCTTAATTGTTATTATTAAGGTTGTAATCATCCAGCTAAAAAACACGATCAGGCCAACCACCCCTAATTTAATTGCTACATCTATATACTGGTTATGTGTATTATAGTTATGTAAATCTGCATCCGTTAAACCATACCCCTGATATTTCTTTTTTAGGAATTCATCAATGTCTCCTGTACCAACCCCGAAAAAAGGATGCTCCTGAAAAACTTCCATCCCTGACTTCCAGAGCCACAGTCGAATATCTGAATCTTTCGTTAAGGATTGATTATTTTCCACAATATTTGCTGTCTCTTTTATATTCTTAATAATTTGTGAATTTGTTAAAACCAATAAAGCTAAGGAAACACCTATAACAAACGCACCAATTCCAAGCCAGTACTTTTTAAATTTTAGAATAATAATTAAAATGAAACTGAAAAAACTTATCAAATAAGTTATATACCCGGCCCTACTTCCTAAAAGCCAAATAAATATTGAGAAATAAATGATAAGGGCATAATACAATACATGTCTTTTCTTACTTGACCTTATCAAATAAACTAATATAGCTAAAGAAAACATAAGGTAAACTGAAAAGTAAGTTGGGTGAAGCAAGATGCTCAAATAGGAATATGAAAAATAAGTATATCTATGATTTACAAGTTGAAAAAAATTTAATCCCTGCGTTCCAACAGGCCAAATAGAAGGTTCAAAAATATAAATGCCAGCCTCATTTATTAGTATACTTTTATATAATGCAAAAGACAAACAAATTAAGCCTGCAATAAAATTTCCAAATACAAATATTTTTAAAATCAATCTAGAATTAACCCTAACTTTTTCAGTTATAAATATAGAAACTACGGGAATAAAAAGAATAGAAAGTTTAACCTCTAAATCAAATAGTCCATTTCTAAAATTAGTTGAATAGATTAGACCTATGACATGGATTAAGAAAAAGAATAAGGGGAATAACAATAAAATTTTATATTCAAACGATCGTCTATTTACTTTGTGGATAGCAAGAACACCAGAGAGTACCCATAAAAACATGATATAAGGTAAATATTCTTTAGTAAATGGTATAAAAAACACCAATACTAAGAAAACATAATACTGAAAATCTAACCTTATAAATCTAGTGATTATATCCCTATTCATTTTGTGATTTGATGATAGTCTAATTCTTTATAATTGTGCTCAAATATATTAAAAAATATTCTTCAAATAATTTCATTTAAAGCTTACGATTTATTTAAATTAATTCTTTCTTTTATACCAATTAATCATTTCATTAATTCCGCGTTTAGTTGTATAAGGAGGAATAAAGTGAAGGATCTCATTTGTATTACTATTATCAAGAATTAATGATCTAAAGAGTCTGTCAAATAAATTAGGTTTTAGATATTTCATGCCAATAATAATGAAATAAGGAAGTTTAATTAAGATTATTCTTTTATTTAATTCTTTAGCTATTAAATTAATCAATTTTGAAGTTGACAAAGGTTCTAAGTCCCCTGCAATAAATATACCTGCAGATTGTTTTTGAATTATGTGTTTCATTAAAGCTACTAAGTTCCCAACATAAACAAGAGAACGTTTATTTTTTATTCCACCAAGAGGTAAAATTGGAAGCTTATCAATTAACTTAATAAGATTTAACATATTAGCTTTTACACCCTCTCCATATACCAATGGAGATCTAATAATTGCCACTTTGAAATTTTCATCCTCTAATTCTTGTATTGCAATTTCAGCTTGATATTTACTTAAACCATAGGAATCAATTGGGAAACATGGTGATTCTTCATTCCATGCAATCTGATTATTTGTATATTCTCCGTATACCTTAACTGTACTCATTAAAATAAATTGTTTAACCCCATTCTCCTTTGCCTTTAACGCTATTTGTAAAGCTAAATCTCTATTTACTTTAAAATATTGGCTGTCCTCTCCATGCTTCATTTGATGAACATAAGCAGCCAGATGAAGCACAGTATCAATTCCAGTGAAATTAATGTCATTAATACTTTTGTTTAATAAATCTGCTTCTATAATATCAAAATCTGTTGCATTTAATAAAAAATGCCGTCCAATGAATCCCGTTGATCCTGTAACTAATACTTTAGTCTTCATTATTAGCGATTCCCTATTAATTCATTAATCTTTCTAAAATATTTTGAGTAAATATTTATATAGTTTGTTTTAATCCCATTTTCTTTACAGGCACGCATTATTTCCTTGTTTAATATAAACCTGTTTTTTAAAGATTTATTGCTAATTCCGCCACTTCTCATGGTCACTAAAGGCCTTTCAATATACTTATATAATAAATTACCTTTGAATAAAAACCTGATTAATAATTCATAATCTGAAGCAATTAAATAATCTTCTTTATAGTATCCTAATTTCTCAAACAAATCTTTTTTTACGTAAAAACTTGGGTGGGCAGGCATAAATCCATATTTAAATTTATTAGGTTTAAACTTGCTGGAAGAATAATATCTGACAATTCTATTTATATTTTCAGGATTTACAAATTGGACATCGCCATAAACAGCATCTATATCTTTATTTTCAAATTCTTTAACAATTCTTTGAACGACCTCCTGGTTTGTAAAAAAATCATCGGCATTGAGCATACCAACAATGTCACCAGTGGCCATTCTTATACCTTTATTCATTGCATGATAAATTCCATGATCAGGTTCCGATATAAAGCAACTTATTTTATTGGCATACGAAGTGATTATGCTTTTGGTATTATCTGTAGAATTCCCATCAACAATAATGTATTCAATATCAGAGTAAGACTGATTAAGAACAGAATTAATAGTGTTTTGAATAGTATATTCGCTATTGTAACAAACTGTAATTATGGAGATTTTCATCTAATTTTCTATAATTCGATCCCTTATTTTTATAGCTGGATTACCTTGATAAATCGAATAAGGTTCCAGATTTGAAACAGCAACTGAGTTTACACTCAAGACAGAATGAGTTTTACAGGTAACATTTGGACAAACAATACTTTTAGCACCAACCCAAACGCCATCCTGGATGATTATAGTCCCAGGCATTAAATCAAAAGACACTTTCTTATAATTATGATTACCGGTTAATAGCATGGCTCCCTGAGAGATACAAACATTGGAACCGATAGAAATACTACTTAAATTATCAATCCAAACTCCTTCACCAATCCAAACATAATTATCTATTTCAAGTAACCAAGGGTATTTTATATTAACACCAGGTTTAATTACGATTCCTTTTCCCAATTTAGCTCCAAATATCCTAAGTAAAAAACGTTTTAATGAATATATTGGGAACAAATAACTTCTGAAAATAAAATAATTAACAAAATACCAAACCAAGTTTACCCCTATTCCTTTACCCGTACTGTAATTTCCTACATTATATTTACTCAGATCAACGTTTAGTTTAGTTTCCATATTTAAATGAATAAAGTTTTCAATCCATTTTGAGTGTTTCGTTCATAAAAAGATTCATGAAGAAATAAAAAATCTTTTTTATAATACTGTTCTTATGTGATAATGACGATATTTTAGTATTACTCAAACCAAACGATTCAATTTTACTAATATATTCCTTATACAATTTTTTAACATTCCCCTGAATAGATCCAAAGAAGAATATTGTATTGCCATTCCAACTATTTTCACCAATCTTTTTTAACGACGAAAAATGATATATAATTAATGGAGTGTTGTTTACATAGTAAATTTCGTTCACCAATTTAAACTTATAATTCATCATGTTCCATGGAGCAACATCAACTCCAATATTTGTAATTTCCTTTATATCTTTATATCTATGTATCCAATTATCCAGAAAGATCTGGTCTGAAAAGAAATTTAATGGATAACCCGGCTTATTAGGATACCAACTATCACAATCTTTTTTCCAGTCTTTTAAACATTCATTTCCTTCTTTATCATTTTTAAAATAGTTTACACCAACGTTATATCTGCCGTAATTCTTTGATAGAATATTAAAAAGAAGATGAAATCGATGAGAACAAATAGCAATAGATGCGTCGCCTATTTCCTCATACAATGGTTCTAAGGAATTAAATACGTAAACATCAGAATCCAGGTATAGCAAAGAATCAACTTGTGGAAACTCGTTAAAAATATAAAGACAAATATTGGGAGTTGCAGAAAAAAAATATTGTTTTTTATCTTCAAATCGATCTATGCTGGTTTTAAAATAATTGTCGTATGATTTAGGTGCTATAGGTACTAAGTTTTTGTATTTCAGGTTAAGCAGATAATTATAAGTACTATCATCAAAAGCTAATACATAATAAATAAACTCTTTATGAAACTTTTTTATTGAATCATATAACGCAAGTCCTCGAGGCAGGAAATTATAATCGAAATATGTGCAAATGTATTTTGTTTCAGCCATATCTTTTTCTTCTGATTTTAAAATTTATTAAGAACTTCTACAACCATATTAATCTCATTTTCATTATGATAATAAGAAATCGGAAGACTTAATGTTGTATCGTGTATTTCTTCAGATAAAGGCATGTTTAAATGTGATAAAAATGATAGAGCTTCTTGCTTATGAGGTGGAACAGGATAGTGTATATCAGTTCCAATTTCGTTATCTAAAAGAAATCTTTTTAATTCATATCTACTTTTAGACCGAATATTAAAAATATGATAAACATCAAAAAAATCGGAATTAACTTCTGGTTTTATAAAAGCATCTTTTAATTTGTTGTTATAAATAGATGCTAATTTTCTTTTATGCTTGTTAATTTCATCCAGATAATTAAGTTTAACTCTTAAAAAAGCAGCCTGCATTTCATCTAATCTCGAGTTTACTCCAATATATTTATTGTAATATTTCTTATTTGACCCATAGTTTCTTAGCATCTGAATTTTATTGTTTAGTTCTTCGCTATTAGTAAGTAAAGCCCCTCCGTCACCTAAACAACCTAAATTTTTTGTTGGATAAAAACTAAACGCACCAAAATCACCAAAACTACCAACTTTTTTACCTTTATATTCAGCTCCATGCGCCTGGGCGCAATCCTCAATAAGAAATAATTTATAATTTTTACAAATTTCCAATATTGGTTCCATATCACAAGGCTTACCATATAAATGTACAACAATAACAGCCTTTGTTTTTTTTGCTATTGCTTTCTCAATTTTTAATGGGTCAATATTATATGTATTTATATCTGGTTCAACCAAAACTGGAATTAATCCATTTTGAATTATAGCAAGTATTGTAGCAATATATGTATTTGAAGGAACAATAATTTCTGAACCCTTTTCAATTTCAAGTGCTAGAATTGATAAAATCAATGCATCTAATCCTGATGCCACTCCAGAACAATAATTGACCTTGTTGTATTTAGCAAATTCACTTTCAAAGTTTTTAACTTCATTACCCAGAATAAACCACCCTGAGTCCAGGACATTACCAAAAACCTTTTTGAATTCATTTATAAAAGGTTTATTTACTTTAGCAAGATTTTCATATTCAATCATAAGCTTCAAATATGTAATCGTTTTCGTTATAATTTTCTGATGCAAAAACCATTAATATAGCATCTTTTGAAAAATCATACATTTTATGCCAATCTTTTGGATTAAGAATTAAACATTTCGATGGTTTGTTTAAATGAAAAACTTCTTCCTTTTCATTATCATTATTGTAAATTTTGCATTCCCCTTGTATACAAACTGCAGCTTGAATGGTTTTATGATGTCTATGCCCACCTCTTACAGAATTATCTACTCCATAAATATAGAAAACTCTTTTTATCTGAAATGGCAAAATATTTTCAATTACGGTTAAGTTCCCCCTATTGTCTGTAAATGTTTTAAGATCATGAATATATGCCATTATATAATATATTATTAACTATTTATTTTTATAGATTTTACGTCAAATTTAAACTTTTCCGGGGAATTGAAATAATTAGGTTCTTTTCTTTTGAATATAAATCCTTTAATTTCTGATTTAATATTAGTTGAACCTAGTGAATCAAAATCAGTTATTAACTCATAATCAGAATTCATGTAACTTATAAACTTGGATTCATTAAAAAACCAACAGGGATAGCTTGCTTTATAAATTGCCGGATGTGCCTTTTGAATAGTTATTCGATCCGGCCTTGAAATAAAAGCCGTTCTGTCTATTATTACATAATCAAACTTTTTACTTTTTACATAATCCAACATTTCATATGGGTTCTCCAGATATTGTAATACGCCTGAGAATAGAACTATATCACTATTATTTTCATTTAAACAATCATCAATGGAATGATAAAATCGTAAACATTTATCACTAAATTGTTCCTTACCAACTTGCACAAAATTGTGTTGTTCCACAATACACCAATGTACTTCGTTTAATGAATCCAGAAATTTCTTATTTTGGTAATAAGTGCTTCCTAAAGAACCACCAAAATCTAATACATTTAATCTCCCTTTATTTTGCGCTGCAATCCACATTAAACCACACAGAACAGGAAATGAATACTGAATTTTATTAAAAACTACTGAATCTCTTTCATAAGGATAAGTTCCATTTTTAACTTTCAATGTTGCATCTTTTACTTTATCTAAAATATTCTTAGCATCATAACCTGAAGACTTTTGTAAAGCTTTCTCCCACGAAGAATAATTACCTCTCCAACCATAAAAAAAACTCGTAATAAGATTGATTAAAAATCCAGGAACAAATCTTTTTACAATTTTTCTAAACTTGTTACTTTCTAATTTCATTCGTTTCATTAAAATTTAAAAAATCCAGTACCTTTTTGGTCATTATTTCAGGCAAATAACCCATTGTTTCAATTTTGCTAATACAGTTGTTTATATATTTTTCTCTATCAGTAATTTTTTCTTTCCATTCCATAATTTTGTTTGCCAAATCTTCATAAGAATTATTTTTAAATAAATCTCCATTAAACCCTTTTTCTAATAGCTCAAATTCAGGAAAGTGAAGATCTAAGTTATCTGTAGTTATTACCGGGATACCGTAAGACATTGAATGTAAAATGGAGAGCCCAATTCCGCTTGGATAAACATATATATTTGAATTTAAAAAAAACGGATCATTATCTTTTCCATATTTTTCACCTAAAAATTCTACATTATCCTTTAAATTTAATTCATTAGCTAATACCTTCAAGGTTTCTATGTCTCCATTACCAATGATAAGGCATTCAAAATCGACATTTCTTGCTTTTATTAATCCTAATGCTTTTAATAAAAGTTCCACTTTTTTAGCTTTTGTTAATCTTCCCGAATAAAGTATAGTAAACTTTTCATTTTTCCTCTCAGTAAACAAGTTATAATTTAAATAGCCATAGTCCTCTCTATTTAAGGAATTGTTAACAACCTTAATTTTATTTTCATTGACACCCATTTTTAAAAGATTTTTACTTCCTTCTTTGTTATAAGCAAATATCCCTGCTGATCTTTTATAAAAGTAACTTCTCGCAATAAACCCAAATTTACCCTGACTGCCAATATTTGCATGAGACCACCAATAAAATTTCTTTCTAAGTAATGTTTTAAAAATGAAATATATGAGAATAGTGTGTAATAAATGAAAATCAATCCCTGTACAAATAATAATATCTGGATTTTCTTTCAATAAATACCTGATGGATTTTTTTAGAAAATAAAATTTATGATTAAATATTTTAAATGTAAAATAATCTAACAACTTATCTTCATATCCAATTAAACTTTTTACTCCTTCATATTTTTTCCCAGCAATTATATTAAAATCAAAATCTTGTGATTGAAGAAAATTGTTAAAAACGTCTTTTCTGTAATGAGCTAACACAGGCTCTATTAAGATTACTTTTTTACTCATCTATTCGTCCAAATAAATTAGATTCATATTTCAAAATTATAAAAATCATTAAAGCTAAAATTAAAGTATAGCATGCGACCTCAATAATAACATATATTTTAATAAAATCAATAAATGGATAATTCTTGAATAAAATCAAACTTATAATCGACAGAAAATATAATAACTGCCACATACTTAACACCTTAATTTTTTTCATAGAAATAAATAGACTACTAAACGAAGCTACAAGAAAATTAAAAGCATATGACCATACTAGTATTCTGGAGATCTCTCCAGAGAATTCCCAATTAACTCCAAAGACCCATTTGAATATTTCTTTGCCATATATACGCACAACAAATATTTCAACCAAAGCAATAAATAAAATTAAAATAGCAATTGGAAATATATCTTTAATAAAGCTTTTATTATTTCTGAACTTAACTGAGATGCGCTCTAATAAAACATTTGATATAGATGCTGCAACTAATGCTAATGGAATAGAAAGTACAAGTTTAGAAAGATCAAAGTAACCCGTATACTCTGATGTATAAAACTTATTAATAAATATAGCGGGTAATAAATAACTACATGCACTTAAAAAGCTTGGAATAACATTAAATTTAGGATATTCGATATATTTAGTAAGAATGTATCTAATTTTAACCAGACTAAAATATTCTAATTTCAGTCCATTTTTGATACTTTGATAAATCCCTGAACTAATATTGGCTGCATGCCCTAGAATATCACCAATAATTAAGCCTTGCAAAACTTGCACATATTTAAAACCAACCTGAACAGAACCTTCGACTCCCCTTCTTATAAATTTATTCTGAGATAACGCAAAAAATTTCTTTTTACGAATTAACCAATAATTAATACTTTGATAAAAATTAAAAAGGAAAGTTCCTAGTGGAACAAAATATAAATAATATATAAATTCTTCTGAAAAGTTTAAAAAACTTGCAATATCTTTTTTAAATAAAAGTATAAGAATTGTTATAAGTATATTAAATAAGAAATTTAAAATAAGTGCTAAAAAGAAAACATTTGCGGCTTCTTTTTCTTTTTTAGGTAAAATTATAGCTAACTCATATTTTAACGAAGTAACAACTATTAGTATTCCGATAATACTTAAATAGACAGTATATGCTCCAAATGTTTCAGGAGTATAATAGCGTCTTAATAAGGGCTGAAGTAAAATAGGAATTAATTGTGCTAAAACTGTACCTGAAATAAGAATAGATGTATTCTTAAATAATTCAGCACTAATAGTTAATGAATGAAATATTTTATTGTTCTTTTTCAAGGATCCTGACTTTAATTATTTAAAGGGAACTTTCTGATCAACTAATTTCGTAATAAAGAAAAATAGAATTAAAGTTATTGCAAAAAGAGGTATTTGCAGAAATTTAAATTCTCTGTACAATAAGATAAAAACCACAACAATACCATTAATTATTATAAGAGAAAACAACACCTTTTGATGCGAAAAACCAGCCTGCACAATACGTTGATAAACATGCTTTTTATGAGCATGACTTAATTTTTCATTATTTCTCCATCTTCGAAATAAAGTGTACGTTGCATCAAACCAAAAGGGTGATGAAAGCATTATCCAGTTTAAGATGGAAAATTTAAATGTGTTATGAAAATATATCCCTAATACAACAAGAATAAATCCTAACTGGGTACTACCCACATCTCCTAAAAAGATTTTTGCTTTGGGCCAATTCCAATATAAAAATCCAACAATAGAAGCTATTAATAGGAGGTTAATTATATTTCCAGAATAAGCAAACATAACTATTGCCAGAATAATTGCTTCAGTGGAAGCAAAACCATCCAATCCATCCATAAAATTAAAAAGGTTAACAAACCACACCATTCCAACTATAGCCAAAGGATAAATAAATATATAGTAGTTTATTTCCAAATTCGGCATAATTAAAGGCCTAAGTTCACCTAAAAAATGAAAAGCAATAATTACTGCAATAAAATGAATAAAAAGCCTGATTATGGCTTTAACTTTTATTATATCATCGATTAAACTAACAACTGCAATGATTGATCCACTCAATAATGCTAAAAATAATCCCAACTCAATTAATTTAAAATAAAACAGAATAGAAATACCCATATACCAGGAAATAACTATAGCCAATCCCCCTCCTCTAGGTGTTGGGAGTTTATGTGAGCTTCTATCATTTGGGATATCTACTATTTTATATTTTAATGTAATTATCCTTATAACATATGTTAAAATAAATGATAGTATACCAATTAAACAGACCAATATTATTTTCATAATAATCTAATTCAGTAATAAATATTAAAAATAACCCAATTTAGTTATTTTACCAGACCTCTTTTAAGAACTTTCCAGATTATCATAAAAATATTTTTGAATTACTTCTTTTTATTAAATTTCTCATTACTTTCTCTTTTATTAATAGAATGAATAAAGAATGGAAGAATAACAAAGAATCCCATAATTGGAGGATCAAAAGGATTACCCCCACTAAAAAAGGTAAAGAAAAAAGTAATTAAAAAGAAAATGAAGAACAAATAATATTCTTTAATATATTTTATATAATAATAAAAAGCTTTATATAAAAGAAAAATATAAAAGCATAAACCTAATATTCCAGAATATAATAATATGTGTAAAAATGGATTATGTGGATAATCAGTTTTAGATTTATCATGATCAAAATAATACCCATACCAATTTAAAAAATCAAAACCCTTACCTAACACCTTCTCTTTCCAGTTATATTCCTTTAAAAAAATCTGACCTGCAAATCGCCATCGGTTAATTCGTGCACCCATGAACTTATTATTAAGTGTATCAATAAATAATTCATTTCTATACGCATAATAAGTTGTATCTTCAGAAATAAATTTAGCTGTAAAATTTCTAATTGGGTCTTTATCTCTATTAATAATATGATCAACATTAATACTTAAAAATGGCATAATACTCGCCCGTTGAGTCGACATTAATTTATTAATAAATAATCCTTTTCGATCAACATTAATTGTATCTGAAGAAAATATTTTTGAATTATTAATACCCAACCTCTTATATGCTTCCAATGAATTATTATTCCAACTGTTAAGAGTATCAATATTGGGAAATGCGATAATAACATATCCATTTAAGGCAGAATGCCCATTTTTTTCTTTTTTTGTAACTGAACAATAAATTGGAACTTTTCCTTCTTTATTAAAGATAATTTTAATTTCCAATTTCTGCCAAGTACCTTTTTTTTGCAGATCGTAATATGTCTCGGGATATACCTCCGTTTGATTAGATACTATACTTTTTCTTACAGCATTCCAATCTACATTAAATCTTACAAAATGTCCATTAAAATCATTTGATACATAACAATAGACACTTGCAACATACCTTTCATTACTCTTTGCATTTAGTGTATTAACTTCAGCTGCAACTGCACAATTTGATCTAGGTATAAATGATGTTGAATCCACTAAACAACCAATTGCATCTTCTGGAATACCATTCTTGTTTAAACCAATCAAAGGATAGGTACGTTTCCCAAAATTAAATCCCCACCCACAATCTGGGTCTTTTGGATTATATTCATCATTAACAAAATATTTATTATATGCTTTCCCTGTACTTAACTTACTGTTCGCTATTGATACATATCGGGATAAATGGACTTCAATATTTCTTTTTGTAACCGTAATATATTTTGTTCCTATTAACTCTAAAACTTTGTTTTTGGAATTACAGCTCAATTTCAGTGTAAAAATGGAAATAATTGAAAAAAAGAAAAATAACATTATCAGAGATAGTTTTGAGGTATCTACAATCTTCTTAAGACCTTGTATTTTTCTATTTTTAATAAAGGACAAGATTATTAAAATAAGAATAATTATAGTTAATAAAATAATTCCTCTTCTTGAACCTTTAAAAAATATATAGAGTGAAAATATGCTGAAAATACTAGTATTTAGTAACCGCAATAAAAAAGGGTAGTCATTCTTTATGCTAAAAATAAAAAGACTAATCATTCCAAAAAAGACAGGAATTAGAGCAATATTATAATCTGGATTCTCTGAATATATTATTGACTTTGTTGAAATAATCCCTAGTAAATTAATAATTCCGGAAAATGCAATGATTAGTGAAAAGAATATAATTGTGTTAATAAAATACTTAATGAATAATTTTAAATCATCCTTATTTATTATAAGAATATTTAAAGGAACTAAAAACGAAATCAAAATAACTACATTAATCAGATCTTTAAATACAACTAAATATATTTTATTTGTAACAATAAAAGCAATGAATAATACCCCAAATAACAATAATATCAATCCATAATCTAATAATAATATTTTCAAACTCTTTATTAATCTCCGTGTATGAAGCACAACACAATACACTAATAATATACTATAAAATACCAAGAAAGGATATTTAAGACTTGGGAGTGCTGTTCTATTTAAATACGACAATATTACTAAACTAATCAAAATTAATTCAGAACTATGTCTAATTTTATTAGAAAAAAAAGAAAGACTATTATTCACTAAAATTTAAATAAATTTAAAGTTATTTTTATAATTCGTTCTAAATCAATATTTTTCAAGTTTGATCCAGATGGTAAACACAATCCTTTTTTAAATAAGTTTTCAGATATCTCATTAATATATTTTGGATATCTTTTGAATACAGGTTGCAAATGCATTGGTTTCCATAAGGGTCTCGATTCAATGTTATCTTTATCTAATTCATTTCTTAGATATTCTCTATCAAAACCTGTTTGCTCCTTATCAATTATGATAGTTGTAATCCAAAAATTTGAATAATAATCCGAATTTGGTTCAGATAAAAATGTAATACCTTTTTTCTCTAAAAGCAAATTCCTATATATCTTATTTATTTCTCTTCTTCTTTGAATTCTTTTTGGTAAAACTTGCATCTGCCCTCTTCCAATACCAGCAATAATATTGCTCATTCTATAATTATAACCAATTTCTGAATGCTGATAGTGTGGTGCATCATCTCTTGCTTGAGTAGCTAAAAATCGGGCATCTGCTATGGCTTCCTTGTCATTAGATATTAACGCACCACCACCAGAAGTTGTAATGATCTTATTCCCATTGAAAGATAGAATACCAAATTTTCCAAAAGTACCAAGTTTTTGTCCCTTAAAACTACTTCCTAAAGCTTCTGCAGCATCTTCAATTACTGGTATCTCATATTTATTAGCTATTGTCATAATTTCATCCATTTTAGCAGGCATTCCATATAGATGAACAACTATTATAGCTTTAGGCTTTCTCCCTTTATTTATTCTAGCTTTTATAGCATTTTCCAATAACTCAGGATCCATATTCCAGGTATCTTTCTCACTATCAATAAATATTGGCGTTGCTTTTTGATAGACTATTGGGTTAACAGTAGCAGAAAATGTAAATGTAGATACCATAACCTCATCACCTTGCTCAACACCTAATAAAATTAATGCTAAATGAATAGCAGATGTTCCAGAAGTCAAAGCAGCAACATGTCCAACATTAAGATATTTTTTTAAGTCATCTTCAAAACCATTAACATTTGGCCCTAACGGAGCAATCCAATTACTGTCAAATGCTTCATTAATATAAACTAATTCTTTACCACCCATATGAGGAGATGATAACCAAATCTTTTCTTTTTTCTTCATTTAATAATTTCTTCTAAAAATTGTTCTCCAAATTATCATAATATCAGAAAATATATTATGATTATAGTAATAATCTAAGTTAATTTTAATTTTATCTGGATATATAATCTCATTATTATATCTAACAGGATCTTCAACTGAAGCTAGTACTTCTTCTTCATTGGAATATTTCAATGACGCAGGACCTGTTATACCTGGCCTCAGATTAAGAATTAATCGATCTTCGCCTTCAAGCTTATCTGCATAACCTGGAACATCTGGTCTAGGCCCAACAAAACTCATATCACCTCTAAGAATATTCCATAATTCAGGTAATTCATCTAGTTTATATCTACGAAGCTTTTCCCCTAAGGGAGTTATTCTTTTTTCGCCTTTTACAGAGATAGATGAACCACCATGATTTTGCTTCATGGTACGAAATTTGTACATTGTAAATTGTTTACCATTCAAACCTATTCTTTTTTGTTTAAATATTATTAAACCGTCTGGCATTTTTATCTTTATTAGCAGAGCCACAGTTATAAAAACAGGTAAAAGCATTATCAAACCTAAGACAGATGCTACTTTGTCAAATATGTATTTCATTATTATGCACTTTCAAATAGTTTTATTTTAATTATTTTTAAAATACCAACAAACGATCCTAAACCATATGAAAAATGTAAAACATAAAAAGATTTTATAAGATTAAGAAATGAGGTTTGTACATTGTTTATTTTAATAGCTGTAAAACAAATTAAACAAAAATGAATAAAAAAACTTAATATAGTAAGATAAATAAATTCATAAACAAAACAACTTAATAAGAGTGGAAATATTAATGATAAAAAATAAACAAGAGGGATGAAATGCCTTAAACTTAGGGAATTTAACTTTTTAGTATAAAATGCAGTCAATATATTCCACATACCATTACCAAAATTATTTTTTGCTAAACCTTTAAAAGTTTCTCTTGCATAATAGGTACATTTAACATATGGTATTAAATAAATTTTACCCCCTTCATTTACAATTCTTTTATGTAGCTCAATATCGTGATTTCTGATTAGCTTCTCATTGTATAAACCAATTTCATTAAAAACAGTTGTTCTATAAATTCCAAAGGGTACAGCATCTACAAACTTGGGTTCGGTTACTCCGGTTCTAAAATACGAATTTCCTACTCCAAATCTATTTGATAACACTGATTTTATTGAAAGGCTCTTTGAATTATGATTTATAACTTCCGTTTTTAACGATCCTCCAACAAGCCATATACTTTGATCATCGAAATAGGGCATCAAAGTTGAAATGTAATTTGAAGGAAAATGAGAGTGCGCACCTGCAATCATTATAAATTCACCTGAGGCTGAAGTAACTCCAATATTAAGTGAGACCGGTGTTATTCTTTTCTTATTATGCAGTAATTTAACATTAGGGTTTCCTTTTTGAATATCAGCAACAATCTCTTGCGTTTTGTCAGAACTGTCTCCATCGACCACTAATATTTCAATATTTTTATAATCGCTACTTAGAAGAGATGATATACAATCCAGAATATACATTTCTTCATTATAACAAGGTATAACTATTGTAACTTTATAATTCATTTATGCAACTATTTTCAATTTTCCTAATGCTTAATTCGAATTATTCAATTTAGCATATACTTTTTTTATTTCCATATCAATACTTTATATTCATTGCTATTAAGCAACCCTACTATTATTATAAAAACTAGATTATCGAAAAAAACATCTCCCTGATGTCTTATATGTTATGATGAATACCTTTTATATAAACCGTAGCCTTATCTAGTATACTTAAAATACAATATTTACTTATTTTCTATGATTTCTTATTAAAATTAGAATTAAATAAAAATGCGAAAAGAATTATATCCATTAATGAAATTCCCCAAAAAATATTAGTTTCAACAATACTATCTATAAAAATAGGCAATAAAAATAATATATTCTGTTTATTAACTCTTGAAAAAATAAATATAAGAAAAATTAAAGCTAGAACAACACCATGGTTTGCAACTAGCTGGATGTAAGAGTTGTGAGTATGAATTGGACCACTAGGAATAGGTGCGAAATATTTAAATGATCCATTTCCAAATAGTAAATTGTTTCTAATAAATTCTAAACTTAACTTCCAAATCAAAGGTCTACCTGAAAGTTCAAGTGTTCCCTTTCCCCTTGTAAATTGTTTTAAAATTATATCAAAATTTGCAATAATTAAGACAGCTATTATTGTAACTATAATAGTAATAAATAGCAATAAATATAATTGTTGCTTATTTATTCTTAATTTATTATTTAATATTGATTTTAAACTATTTGCAAAAACGGAATAATAAATCATAATTTCTAATAAAACCGTAACTACAATAATAGCTCTTGAAAACGAAGATAAAATTGCGGCTAATAAAACTATTTTAATTGCAATTTTGTATTCAAATTGATGTTTAAATTTTTCAAATAGTACAAGACCAATAAACAGCACACCCGCATGAGAAGAAGAATTATAATACAAACCAGTCACTCTATTGTTATACCAATACTGAGAAATACCAAGCTTGTAACTTTCCGCTCCTGGTAATATTGATGATACACCTATACTTATCTCAAAAAAACCTACGAATGCCTCAAAGATTATAAAATAAACAAGCACTTTGGCATCTTTTTCATTTAAAGAAAGAGCAATAAAAAAGGTTATTAAGTGCATTAAAACATAAGGTATCCCAAATGAAACTTGGTTTTTTGAATGAAACAGCATATTTATTATACATGCAAATATGTATAATAATAATAAAGACAAAGAGAATATATTATTTCGAGACATCCTCTTTAAAGACTTATAATCCTTTATAATTACATATCCTCCTAAAAATATAAATGCCCAATGTGGGAGGAAAGGCATTGAAAATAAAAATAATAGTCCCCCTAACATAATTCACTTAATTTTAAATGAGGTTTACTCAATAAAATATAATCTGTATCAACTAACATATTATAAATGGATGGATTTGATACATCATCAATTACTATTGATTTATTAATATACCTTGCTTGAAATAAAACTGTTGAGTATTTCGAGATTACAACTTTTGCTTCAATTATTGAATCTATTATATTCATCGTAGAACTTTCAAGTGTTACTCCTAACTTTTTTAACTCTTTCATGTCAGAATAGATAGGATGTGGTCTAAAAATAATATTCTTATATTTACTATTCTTTATAATACTATTAATAATTTCAAGTTGTTCTTTAGTTTCACTTCCATTTAAATAATATTTTACGAGGTTGGTTTGTTTTTTTTGGTTAGAGTTCTTATCTATTAGCTCCTCAAATATAACTGGCAGCTCAATTTCAAACTGTCCATTCTTAGCTTTTAATGAATTATATAAGTTAATATAATACTCATCCCAAATATATGCCTTGTCAAATTCAAAAAAAGAATCTCTAATGTTAAATAATTTTTCTCCATGCATTAAATTAAAATGTTTTCTTCCATAGAAATGACAATAATCAGTTAAAGCAGATGATAAAAATGAGTATTCTGATGAAGTTGCAACTACACACACACCAAGTTTATTAAAAGAATATGAATATTGTGTAATTTTTATAAAGAATTTAATCAAAAAAAATGGAGGTAGTTTAAATTTCAAAATAACCTTAACTATATAAGTTAAATCCTTAAAACATATAAAAAACCCACTCTTATAGATAATATTATAATTTGAAATTAATGATTTAATCGCAGGAGCATTATTATATATTACAATTAGCTTTTTATTTACTGAAATCTTCTTTTTAAAGATATTTAATACACTAAGAAAAAGATATACTAAAATCAGAAAAGGAAGGCTAAAAAATGAAATAAAATTAAGAACAAAAAAATGAACTCTTCCATTTAAAAACTTATGCGCTAAATATTGTTTCTTAGATCTATCTAATAATGAATTGTTATATTTTGAATCTATCTCATTGATAATTCTATATTGCTCGCTTTTAGCATATTTGTCAATTCTTGCTTTATTAATTACTCGACTTATTTTATTAAATAATTTTAACATACTGATCACTTAATACATAAATTTAAATATCCAATTAAAACTGCATGGAATTCTATAATACTCTTATATAAAATTTGTATTCTTTTCTTTCCATTACTGTTAGAAAAACTCTATCACAAAACTAATTTAAAACAATAACAATACAAGAGAGAAAATAATAAAATTCTCTTCTCTCTTGGACACTACTAATCCATATATACATCTGTTTATATTCTTGATACGACTATTTCTGAATTGACAGCGTATACATTTTTATTCAATCAAACAATTTTAATAGAAGAAAACCAAGGCATTGGAAATTTTCTTACTGAAATAAAAAAGACTAATATAAATTGAATAAAGAAAGCAATACAAGTAGCTTGTGCAGCTCCTATAATTCCAAATTTATTAATTAAAACATAATTCAAGCCAACATTTAATAAAGCAGTTATAATCGTCATAACTGCAATAATTTTGGTATCCTTCGAGTAAAATAAATAATTGACAATCATTTTATACATTCCATTAAAAGCAAATGCCAATGCAATCCATAATACAAATTGAGAAGCTCCGTTAAAATCTTTTCCAAGAATTGAAAATATTAAATCCTTCGTATAAAATAATACTAGAGCACAAATGATCATGAAAATAAAATACAAATATGTAAATCGCACAATCTTTTTCTTTTTATTAAAACTACCATCTTTTAATTGAGCAAACAACCATGGAACCCATGCTAAGTTAAACGAATTTTGAATTAGTGAAATAACCATTCCAATTTGAAATCCCACACTGTAAACCCCCATGGCAGATAATCCATAAAGATTAATGATAAATAGTTTATCAACGAATCCTATAAAAAAGGAACCAACACTATGGAAGACTAAAGGAAAACCATATATTAATATATCTTTTATATCAATTTTATCTATTTCCCATTTCAAATAATTAGTTTTATATAATATAAATAGGGCTAATACTCCAAAAAGAACTATACTAATTAGCTGACCTAATATTCGTCCTTGCCAGGTAAGATTTATAGATATAATAAAAAATAATGAAATAACTAAATCAAGCAATGTTCTTAATATTCGGAACAATCCGTAAAAAAATTCATTATTATGAACACGCCATAAACTAAGTAATAATTCCGCAATATTAAAAAATAATGAATATAAAATTACAGCATACAGCCAGTATCTGGGAAAACCAGTCAATCTGCTAATCCATGTTTCGCAAAAATAACAACATAAAAACAACAAGATTAGATTGAACAAATTAATTATTATTGAATTGAAAAAGTATTTTTTAAATGCAGTATCATTAATCTCATAATACTTTCTTGTAACAGCAGCTGCTCCAGATACACTCATTATTGGCAGTGTGAAAAAAGTTAGCAACTGAAACATCGAAACAATACCGTACTCTTCCGCAGACAAATACCGAGTTAAAATAGGTAGTAAAAGAAACGGAATTAAAGAGTTTAGTAAGTTAGAACCAGAGTAAATTGAAAACGACTTAAATAATTTTTTATTAATCTTCATGGTCTTGCAATATTAAACTTGCTAACTTAAAATCTAATATTGTATCAATATCAACAGATTGTTCTCTTCCCATTTTAAAAGCAAATGATTTTTCCTGGCTTATAAATGATTTCTCTTCCAAAATTCTTGATGTCTTTACAATGTAAATAGCACCATTCAATCTATAATAAGTCTCTAAATCCTTAGACCTGTTTACTTTTGAATTTAGATTTAAAAAACCTCTCATTGAATTATCAATTGGAATTGTCCCAGTCCATAATGGAGAATGATCAACCTCACAAACAGATGTTATTGAGTTTGCATTCTTTATCACCTGCATTTCAATTGCATTATCGATTTCATTTGAAGTTCTTAACGGCGAAGTTGGTTGTAATAGTACAATATTCTCATATTCAATACCATTGTTTTTGTAAAAATCAATTACATGTTTTACGACATCAAAACTACTTGAGTCATCTTTAGCCAAATGATCAGGACGAATAAAAGGAATACTGGCTCCATAATGCTTTGATATTTCAGCGATTTCAACACTATCAGTACTAACCATTACATCATTCAGATATTTTGAATCCAATGCAGCTCTAATTGTCCAGCTGATTAAAGGATGTCCTCCTAAATTTTTAATATTTTTATTTGGTAACCTTTTACTTCCTTTTCGAGCTGGAATAATGGCCAAATATTCTTTTTTCTGCATAATATTTTAATCAAATTTAATCAAATATGGATCAGCTTCTAGCAATTCATAATCAGATTCGCAGTCATATTCTTTATACAATTTCGAATAATCTTTTGCCAAAGCTACTTTTTCTTTACCTGATAGCATTATTTGGAAATAGATATTTTTTCTATGATTTTCGAGTATATGTTATTTACATTTTTTGTCTCATACTCATTCACTAAAACAAAAATTTCATTGGGAATAATATGCTTCCCGTTTGGCAATTCATCAAGGTTTGTTATTTCTATAAAGTTTATTAATTCTGGAAATAATTACTTATAACGGGTAATATTATCTAATTTATCATATATCATAATTTTTTAGTTTTGTAGATGTTTTACAATTTCTTGGGCATTTAAATAATCTTGATGCTGTCCAATATCAATCCAGTAACTAATAATTGGATCATGAATAATTGTCTTATTTTCCGAAATCAATTGTTCAATTAAGTCTGTAATATTGTAAAAACAATTATGTGGTATTCTATCCAAAACATCGGTACTAATAATATAAATACCTGCATTTGCATAATTTGTATAAATCGGTTTTTCTTTTAGGCCAACAACAGTATGCTCATTAGTTTTAAATACACCGTAAGGAACTTTTGTAGTGTAAGGTATTGTTGCAACTCCAAGAGAAGCTTTATTTTGAATTGTCATTAAATATAGATCCTCAAAATTGGCATCAGTAAATAAGTCGCTGTTCATTAAAAGTATGTGTTCTGTGTTGAACTTTTTCACCAAAGACAAAGATCCTGCAGTACCAAGAGGTTGATCCTCTCTTATATATTCAATTGAGATTCCTTTTCTAGAACCATCACCTAAAAACTCTACTATCTGATCTCCGAGATATTTTATAGAAATATATATTTTTTTAATCCCAAAAAGAACAAGTTTGTCAACAACATGTTCTATTATGGGCTTATTTCCAAGAAGCAGCATTGGTTTAGGTATCGAATCAGTAAGTGGTCTTAATCGTTCTCCACGACCTCCCGCCATAATAAAGCATTCTAACGGTAATTTTGCTCTTATGATAGCTAAATCTATTAAATCTATTAATTTTTTGTTTCTATCAAGAATTGGCAAAATACGAATGTCTTTTTTGCGATACTTTTTAAAATTTAAATAATCTTCATCTGAATAACAATATTCAAAATTTCGATTACATAATAAACCAACCTTCTTATTTACATCCTTATCTTGGAGTAATGAACGTCTTACATCGCCATCTGTTAATGAACCCACAATCTCTTTTGACATATTATGGACAAATAATATCATTCGGCTTAGTCCATGAACTTTATTTAAAAGTCCTAAAGCATCAATTATAGTAGAATCCTCAGATATAAGAAGGTTAGCAAAATCTTGATTATTTATTTCCATAACAAACTACTAAAAAGAAATGATTTTATAAGATTAGTATTAATAAATGCCAAAAACAATTAAGTTTTATCTTTTATAATCAATAAATTGAACCAAACTGCAATTCAGAACCCTTGTTTTTGATAAAATTGTTTTTGAATGATGTTCCCTAAAGGGAAGTTTTTTATTACGTTAAATATATTTTCAGCTGTATTTTCTTTTTCATAAGGACTGGAGTATTTTTTCTTATAGCCTACTTCTCTATCAAGAATTTCATTTAATCCTTTTAATATAGATTCCTTATCGCTTTTGCAATGTATTACACTAGTACTCCTTTCTCTTCCTTTTTGTCTATCTCCAATATCTAAAGTGGGTATTCCAAATAATGGAGCTTCTACTAACCCACTAGATGAATTCCCAACGACTGCTGCAACATACTTCATTACTGACAAATATTTTAAATTGCCTAATGAAGAAAAAGCAATTGAGCGTTTATAATGTTTTTCAACAAATTGATTAATTTGATTTCTAATAATACTGTTTCCTTCATCCGAATTCGGCATAGTGAAAATAATACGTAAATCTTTTTTTTCTTCTAATACAGTTAAAAAATCCCTCATATCATCTTCTATATTCCTATTTGATAATGTTGCAGGATGATAAGTTGCAAGAACTGTTTTTTTATCGATTTTAAAATTTATACTTTTTTCAATTTCCTCCTTATTCAGCAACTGCGTGTGTTTAATAACCTCTATACCCAGTGACCCAACACAGTAAACGTGATCTGGAGATTCACCTAATTGAATAACTCTATCGCGATTAATAATTGTTGAAGGGAAGTGCAGATGACTCAACTTTGTAATTGCATGTCGTATATTATCATCATAAGCTCCCATTGTGATATTTCCTCCACCAATATGGGCTATTGGAATCTTATGCATCATTGCAACTATTGCCGCTACTAACATCTCATAACGATCTCCAAAAAGAACTAATAAATCTGGCTTTAAATCTTCAAAACTCTGATTTAATCCAACCATTTCTTCACTCATTGCAAATACAACTTCACCAGGAGTATCTGACTTGGGCTTCATATATACCTTCTTATCAATGAAAAAACCATCCTTTTCGATTTCAAGGTAAGTATTTCCAAATTCGGGACGTAAATGCATATTGGTTACAACTAATTGTAGTTGTGTTTCGTTATCCTTTTGAATTAATTTCATAAGACGATTCAACAAACCATATTCAGAACGTGCTCCTGTTATAACACATATTTTTCTCATAATTCAATTAATTCATCTTCTTCAAAATCACGTTTTGCTTTTTTCCCAATAATACTTTCCCATTCCATAGGAGAAATTCCCGAAGCTGGTCTTTTTGTTGTAAGGTTTTTATCAGAAAATATTTCGTTTTTTTTAATATGTCCAGAAGCTACAATACTTTTCCTGGCTACATCTCTATTATTAATTTCAGATAAGGATACACGTTTAACCCCATCTCCTATTGCTAATTCAATATTACGTATCGATTTCACCATTTGAAATAATTCATCCGGTTCCAATGAAGCCAAATGATCAGGTCCTGTCATATTTCTGTCCAACGTAAAGTGTTTCTCAATAATAGTTGCTCCTAATGCAACTGCGGCAATTGGGACCTCTATACCAAGAGTATGATCTGAATAACCTATTGGGAGCTTAAAAGTATCTTTAAGAGTTTGCATAACTTTTAAATTTACATCCCACATAGGTGTAGGATATTCTGTGTTACATTGAAGTAAAGTAATTTTATTTCTTTCAGTTCCATGCTGGGTTAAAACATCAATTGCATTTTCGATATCTTCAAGGCTAGACATACCTGTTGACATTACTATCTCTTTATTATATTTTGCCATGGCAACAAGAAAAGGATAATTAGTTATTTCTCCTGATGCTATTTTCCAAAATGGAATATTTTGCTGAACTAAAAAATTAACAGCTGAAATATCAAATGGCGATGATAAATATTTAATCCCAACCTTTTTACAATAATCCATCAACATTATGTGTTCATCGAAAGTAAACCTAAGCTTATTTCCCATTTCATACTGTGACTCCTCATTTCCTGTAGTTATAATCTGATATTTAGCTTTAGGGGCATATTTTGTAATACTACCTCCAGGTTTACTTATTTGAAATTTAACATAATCAGCACCCGCATTTTTAGCAATATCTATTAGTTTATAAGCATTTTCCAAGTAACCATTATGGTTAACTCCTGCTTCAGCTATAATTGTTACTTTATTCTTCATGAAAATCAAACTGCTTTATAAGTTATAATTTTGAAGGTGTTCATATTTAGATTAATTTCCATTATTATTAAAGCGTTTTAATAAAAATTGATAATCTAGTATCGATTATTATCTAATTTAAAATAATTAGTTCTTAATAGTTCTTAAAATTTTCGCAGGGTTTCCTACTACTACAGAGTTATTAGGAACATCCTCCAATACAACAGATCCCATACCTACAAAGCTAAAATCTCCAATTTTTACTTTTTCTCTTATCGTCGCATTGCTTCCAATATGTACACCTTTACCGATATGAACGTGAGCCCCAACTACAGAGTTAGTAGCAATAGAAGAAAATTCATCCATAAATGAGTTATGCCCAAGAAATGAATTTGGCAATAAGATGCAATTATTTGAGACAGTAGTATCAGGACTTAACTGTGACAAAGGTGCAAACATTACACCATGGCCAACTTTACAATAGCCTTTGGGAACTATAGCTGAAGGGTGTTGCAAATTAATAAATTTTTCTTCAGGGATTCCCAACTTCTTTAATCTATTATATGATGCTTCTTTATTCTTCATATCCAAAAAAGCTGAAAAAACATAAGTACATTCATCCTTAAGAAATTCTGGAATATCTTTATCTCTTCCTATTACTTTAAATTTTCTTTCAAAATCACCAAGTTCCTTTCCAATAGGTTCAGATTCATTAATAAAACCAAGCAATTCCATATCATCAATTAAATCAATAATACTTGCAGCTATCAATCCTGCCCCAATTCCACCTAAGATTATTATTTTTCTATTCATTCTTATTCTTGTTTAAAATCATTTTATTTTTAGCAAGAACCTTTTTTGCCATAATTACCATTGGAGGTCCTATAAATCTGTTGTTTTTTAAAGCAACACCTTTCCCTTCTTTCTGAGCTTTCTCATAAAGCTCGAGCATTTCATTCGCATCGTTTACTTCATCAACACTTGGGGAAAAATATTTATGTGCTAATTCTAACTCTTTTGGATTAAGAATTAACATCCCTTCAAAACCCAATTTCTTTGCTACTTTTAAGTTGACTTCCAAATCATCTAAATTGTGCACGTCAATATGAACGGTATCAATTGGGATAACATTAGATGCTCTAGCTGCCATAGCAATCATCGCCCTCGGAGTAAATAAACTCTCATGTTCTTTATCATGAATCCCTTCAAGATCACTTACAAAATCTTCACATCCAAAGGCAATTGCCACTACACGTGATGAAGCTTTGCAAATATCTTGTGCATTAAGCACTGCAGCAGCAGTTTCAATCAGAGGAATCAATTTAAATGTCCCTATTTCAAATCCTTTCTCATATTCTATTGTTTCTAGAAGTTTATCAATAAAATAAATATCATCTCCCTTCTTCGCTTTGGGATACATAAATCCGTGAACACCAGAAATTGTTAACTGGTATATGTCTCTTAACAAGTTTCCACTTTCTCTATCATTTATTCTTGGAAATACCCTATGGTTAATGAAAGCTCCTTTTTTTACATATTCTATAATTTTATTACGGGCTATTTGTTTATTAGAAATAGGTTGTACGGAATCTTCAATATCTAGAAGAAGTACATCAGCATCAGATTTAGCAGCACTTTTAAGCAACCGCTCATTATGCCCAGGTACAAACATTAAACTTCTCATTAGTTTTGTACTATCCATTATTTCTTTTTTTGATTAATACGTTTCTTTTAAAAGAAATTACATTCTCTTGATTTTGATTATAACCAATAGTTTCCACATAAATTATTCCTCTATCATTATTTGATTTGGAATCACGTTTGCTAATAATTCGAGTTCGAGCATATAGGGTGTCTCCTATAAAAACTGGATTTAAGTGTTTAACATCTTCATAACCCAAATTTGCCACCGCTTTCCCGCTAATATCGGGAACTGTCATACCAACAACTAAAGAAAAAACTAATGTTCCAACAACGAGTATTTTCCCATGTTCATTTTTACTCGCATAATCCGTATTTGTATGAACAGGGTGATGATTCATTGTTAATAAACTAAAAAGATTATTATCACTCTCAAAGATTGTCTTTGAGAGATTATGTTTTATTTCTTCACCAACAACAAATTCCTCATAAAATAGCCCTAGTATTGATTGCTGCATAATTAAATTATTAGATTTGAATTACCCCACTTGGTAAATTTACAACTCTTTCTTCAAACCAAAAAGAATTAACGAGTTCATCTGTTTGACATGCTTTAAACATAGGCATTCGATTCATTAATTGCCAAATAGGTCGTGTCATTACTCCATTTTCATTTGAATATTTTAAAAAAGCATCTCTTTCAACTTTATTAGGTAAAATAATTACATTTAACCAATAATTAGATTCACAATCTTTTGGCTCTTTAAAAAAACCTATACTAGAATCTTTAAAAAGCTTTTCATATTCCATTGCAATTAAACGCTTACTTTTTAGAAATTTATCTAGCTGTTCCATTTGAGCACATCCTAAAGCAGCATTAATATTTGGCATTCTGTAATTGTATCCAATATGATCATGTGAAAACTCCCAAGCATGAGGAATTTTAGCTTGTGTAGTTAAATGTTTTGCATGCTGGGCCATGCTTTCATCATTAAAGAGCAGCATACCACCACCACCTGTAGTGATAGTTTTATTTCCATTAAAACTTAGTATCCCTATTTTACCGAAAGTTCCTGTGTGTTTTTCTTTATAAAAGCTTCCTAAACTTTCTGCAGCATCTTCTATTAACTCTATTGAATATTTTTTACAAACTCCTATCAATTCTTCTAGTCGTACAGGATGTCCAAAAGTATGCATTGGAATACATGCTTTTATTCTTCTGCCAGTTTTACTATTATAACAAATTCCATTTTTTAATACTGCGTTTTCATTTAACCATTTGTTTAAAGCATCAGGCGACAATCCCATTGTTTCTTTATCGACATCTATAAAAACAGGATGTGCACCTGTATATGAAATCGCATTTGCCGTCGCAATAAAAGTTAATGCTTGAGTTATTACTTCATCGTCCTCCTTCACTCCCACAAGTTTTAATGCAATGTATAATGCATTAGTACCATTTAAACATACAACCGCTTTTTTAGCTCCGGTGTAACTAGCTGCTAATTCTTCAAATTTATCTACATATTTACCTACACTTGAAACAAATGTCGAATCAATACATTCTTCTAAATACTTTTTTTCATTTCCTATAAATAAGGGAGAATGCAGTGGTATAAAACTTTCTGTTTTATACAATCTTTTAATAAAATCAACTATTTCTTTATACATTACATTTTAGAATCTAAAGTTTTTCCTGTTTCCTTATGATCAAAGTTCACTAAAAAATCTTTCATTATTGCAATAATTTTTTCTTTTTTCGTGCATTTCGAACTGAAAACCTCTTCTAACTTTTCAATCAATAAATCTATATCACTTATTGGTTTTGATTTAATATTTGTAATAACACCAAGGGCTTTATAACGATTCATATCAGTTATCTCATTTGAAGTATAAAATTCCTCGTAAGGTTTTTCACCAGTAGTATTACTTTTTGAATAATACACAGGATATCTATTAGTTTTGTCTATTACTGAAAGAGATTTACTTATTGCTTCACTCTCAGATTTACAATATTCAAGATCATACTCTAATTCATTTAATAATAAATTTGCAATTTCAGAAAATGTCATTATATGTTCAGGTTTAAGCTTTGGAAAAAATACCTCTCCACTATTCCCTAACATACATGCTAATAGACATATTTGACCACTTTCCATTGGAGATACAAAGTATCGTGTAACATCATTTGGAGCAGAAATTGGTTGATGTTTAGAGATTCTATTTAGAAACCCTTCTGGTAATGAACCATTTGAAAATGCTACATTGGCAAATCTGGCTGTAGTAATATTAAATTTTGAAGAATAAGCCATAATCATATCCTCCATTATTTTTTTACTTCCTCCCATAATATTCACTGGATTTGCCGCTTTATCTGTAGAAACACAGAAGAATCTATAAGGAGGGTATTCTTCTAATAAATCAAGTAATTTCTTTGCATTAATTATATTATTTCTTATTAATGCTTCGACAGAATAAATATCTTTTTCGCTTCTAACATGCTTATGTGCCGAAAAGTTAGCCACAATATCGTATCCTTTACGATTAATAAATAGTTTTTTAAAAACATTATCAGCATAGTTCATTGGATAAGTTGTGTATTCTTCAGGCATATTTTGATCCTTTGAACTTCGTAAATCTCTTGTTAGTTCGGTTAAACCATTCTCATTAATATCTACAACTGTCAGGGATTTAGGTTGGAATGGTAACAAAGCTTTTATAAAAGAACTACCAATTGTACCTGCTCCTCCTATAACTAAAACAGATTTACCATTAATTTCTTGCTTTAATTGAGCTATATTTGCATTTATATCAGGCAAGAACATGCTTAATTCTCTCCTAGTTACGTACTTAGATATAAACTCATTAATATTAATCATAGTTCTATTCTATTACTAATTTTATAATTATAATCAAAATCTAAATTCCTTTTATGATTCCATCAACTTAAAACAAATCTTATTTAATTTCTTTTGATCTAAGATATTCCTTCCATCGAATATGAAAACAGGTTTACAATACTAATATCGATTTTTTGAATGTCTAGATTTGCTATATTCTATAATACGTCCACCCTCCTTTTTTCATATTTTCAGGCTCATATATATGACTATCGAAAACAAGTTTATTTATCATTAATTTTCTATCTCTTTCTATTTTGGAACTATGAGTTCTTGCCATTCAATTAATTGAAAAATGCAGGCGCCGTCCTCAATAGGTTTATAAATTTTAGCAGTTTATTCAATCATATCACAATTCTAATCCTCATTCTTTCTTATCTACAGAATCATATCAATCTGCTTTTGCTCCAGCTTATACTAACTTATTATTAACTATTAACACAATTACTTCATACAGATCATCATGTTTAGTTTAAACGACAATACCATAAAGGCAATTCATTTTCCTTTTATGTCGCTATTAAAAGCTTTATTTACTTTAACTAACAACCCCTATTTCAGTAAAATTTATACCAAAGACTGCAACTTCATTACAAGTACCTACCATCGATATTCTCATGATCCATTATTTCATTACAAACTCCAATAATTTAATTCTTTTATTTTATTTCGATAAGTCCCTTTAATATCAACAAATAAGGCATTTTCATTTGTAATTGATTTAAAATACTTTTCATCTAAATCCTTATATTTATCATGACTTACAGCAGCAACAACCACATCATAATCCTGAGCAGTTTCAGCCGCTAATTCAAATTGATATTCTTCCTTAACTTCTTCCGGATCAGCATAAGGATCAATTACATCAACACTAACCCCATAGGAAAGAAGTTCTCTATATACATCTACTACTTTTGAATTTCGGATATCACTTACATCTTCTTTAAACGTCACTCCCATTATAAGGACTTTTGAATTTTGAATATGTTTCTCAGCTTTTACTAATTTCTTCACAATTTGTTTTGCCACATAACCACCCATGGAGTCATTTATAAAACGTCCAGAGTTAATCATTTGCGCATGATAGCCCAACTGTTTAGCTTTATGTGTAAGGTAATATGGGTCAACACCAATACAGTGCCCACCAACTAAGCCAGGAAAGAATTTTAAGAAATTCCATTTTGTTCCGGCGGCTTCCAAAACTTCAAAAGTATTAATGTTCATACGATTGAAAATTATTGAAAGCTCATTCATAAATGCGATATTAATATCACGTTGTGTATTTTCAATAATTTTAGATGCCTCAGCAACTTTTATTGAACTTGCTCGGTGAACTCCTGCTTTAATTACCAATTCATAAACTTTTGCTATATTTTCTGCTGATTCAGTGTCACAACCAGAAGAAACTTTAACAATAGTTGTAAGTGTATTAACTTTATCTCCTGGATTAATCCGTTCCGGTGAAAATCCTACTTTAAACTGATCGATATATTTTAATCTGGATTCTTTCTCTAAAACAGGAACACAATCTTCTTCGGTTGCACCCGGATAAACTGTTGATTCATATACCACATAATCACCTTCCTTCAACACCTTACCCACCGTTTCTGAAGCTTTTAAAACCGGGAATAAATCAGGTAAATTATGATCGTCGATGGGGGTTGGAACAGCAACAATATAGAAATTTGCTTCTCTTAGATCTTCAATATTCGCAGTAAATTTAATATCACAATCATTAAATGCTTCTGCCGATAGTTCTCTACTTGGGTCAATTTTCTTTTTCATCAAATCAACCCTGTCCTGCTTAATATCAAATCCTATTACAGATATTTTTTTTGCAAATTCCAATGCGATTGGTAATCCCACATATCCCAATCCTATTACTGCTAATTTAGCTTCTTTTTTTACTAATTTGTTATACATTATTTCTAAAGTTTTTGGTTAATGGTGATTCCGATAGCAATCGGAAGTAAATAGCACTTATCAAGTACTTTAATCTCCTCTTACACCTATTACCTCTAATTATTAATTTAATCCATATTTTCTAATCACAAATCACAATTCACAATTCATTTATTTATCTGCAAAAGGGGTGAAAATCTCCATGCAAACCTATTGGCTTTTTATTTCTTATACTATGAACAATATCTATGGCCTTTTTTGCATGATCGAGCCCATAACCATTACCATTAAGAATACTTTGATAGGTCTGTGTATGCAAATCAGTAAATCCTCCGCTAAACTCTATTTCTTTTCCTTCAACAGAAATTGATCGAAAGGTCCTCTGTCCCTTTAATCTTATCTCCTTTGGTACATCTTCAAAATCAACACTTAAAAACCACCTAACTCTTGCCCTTTCTAATTCTAAATATCCAGCTGCTTTATTTTTTTCAGATATGTGAACAATATTCTGCTTTACATTGCCAAAAATCCATGATAGCATATCATAAAAATGCACTCCTATATTTGTTGCCACCCCACCAGACTTTTCTTCATCGCCCTTCCATGATGTAAAATACCAGTTTCCTCTACTTGTTATATAAGTAAGATCTACATCATAAACTTTATCCTTTGGTCCATTTTCTATTTCTTGCTTTAACGCTATAATAGAAGGATGTAATCTAAGTTGTAACACATTATAAACTTTTTTCCCAGTCTCTTTTTCAATTTCTTGTAAGGCTTCAACATTCCATGGATTCAACACTAAGGGTTTCTCGCAAATCGCATCAGCACCTTGTCTTAGAGCAAATCGTATATGAGAGTCATGCAGGTAATTTGGAGAACAAATACTTACATAATCTACTTTAGTACCTTTTCGTTTTAATTTATCGATATGCCTGTCGAATCGTTCAAATTCTACAAAGAAATCCGCATCGGGAAAATATGAATCTATTTGTCCGACACTATCAAACTTGTCTAAAGCAGCAAGTAAAATGTTATTTGTTTCTTTTATCGCTTTTAAATGGCGAATCGCAATATACCCAGCCGCCCCAATCAAAGCAAAATTTTTAATCTTGTCTTGCATTTTATTTATTTAAAATTTGCACAAAAGTATTAAATCTCAAGGAAAATAATAATTAAATTGGTCTTTTTATTCTCTTAAATCATTCATAAAGAACATGGACTAAAGTTCTCATTCACTGTTTTTCCCCTACTGGGCTTTAGCACTTAATTAACATTTCAGTTAGTGCTTCTATTCTATTTTATAATATGATTTGTACCACTCTATAAACTTGCTTACACCATAATTAATATCCGTTGCAGGTTTGTATCCTAAGTCTTCAATTAAATCAGTAACATCTGCCCAGGTTTTTTCAACATCACCTGCTTGTATAGGCATTAAATTCCGTATTGCTTTTTTATTTAATGCTATTTCAATAGCATCAATAAAATCAATCAGTTTAACAGGAGTACTATTTCCGATATTATAGATTTTATATGGAGCAACTGATACTGAAGGATTCTCAATTTTCTCTTTTCCTTTAGGAGGATTCTCCAAAACCTTAACAATACCATTTACAATATCATCAATATAAGTAAAATCGCGTTGCATATTACCATAATTATAAACATCAATCGGTTTATCTTCAAGAATTGCCTTTGTAAAAATGAACAATGCCATATCGGGTCGTCCCCAGGGGCCATAAACCGTAAAGAATCTTAATCCGGTTGTTGGCAATTTGAATAAATAACTATAGGTATGCGACATTAATTCATTGGATTTTTTACTGGCAGCATAAAGGCTTATGGGATGATCAACATTATCACTTGTGGAAAATGGCATTTTGGTATTGAGCCCATATACACTTGAGCTACTTGCATAAACCAAATGTTTAATCGAATTATGCCTACAAGCCTCAAGGATATTCGTAAAGCCTAAAATATTGCTATTTATATATGCATGTGGATTTTCCAAACTATATCTTACACCTGCCTGAGCAGCTAAATTGACAACAAGGTCAAATTTTTCTTTTTTAAATAAAGTATTAATATTCTCCTGATCTTCAAGGTCCAGTTTAATGAACCTATAGTTATCAAATTTTTCGGAGCGTAGCAATGTATTATATTCTATTTGTTCCCTTTTTATACCAGATTCATTAAGCCTTCCATATTTTAAATTTACATCGTAATAATCATTAATGTTGTCCAGGCCAACAACTTCATAACCTTTTGCTATTAAAACATTGGCTAAATGAAATCCAATAAATCCAGCTGTACCTGTTATTAAAACTTTACTCATTTTATCTGAAAAATTTTGTATTTAAATTCGTATAAATTTACACTAACAAAGTTAAAATCTTGTAGAATATTAATTTATGTTCTGTTACATGACATATTCCTCGCAAAGGACGCAAAAATTTCAACGCAAAAGATTCGCAAAGTTTATAATTTATGTACTACTCTGTGAATATAATCTTTCAACTTTCTGGAATTAAAATCTATAAGTATATCTATAGCAGCTCCAATTATTTGACATGAAATATCATTTTCTTTGCGCATTTCGCATTATTGTTTTCGCGTGCTTTGCGTGGAACAAATTTTTGAACCCAACAGAACTCCAAAATCTTAAATCGCTCAAAAAACAAAAAATAATCAAATCAAGAACTATTTATAATTTGTTTTTTTACTTTTTTTATTTCTGATTAGTCCACTTTTATAACCTGATCATCTTTTAGCTGATATTTCTCTTTACTTTCAGGACAAATGGCGATACCTTTATCATTAAAGTTTAAACGATGCCCGAATTCACTCATCCAGCCAATCTGCTTTGCCGGATTACCAACAATTAAAGCATACGGCTTAACATTTTTAGTAACAACTGCCCCTGCACCAATAAAAGCATATTCTCCAATATCATGTCCACAAACAATAGTCGCATTTGCACCTATTGAAGCTCCTTTTTTCACGATTGTTTTTTCGTATTTATCCTTTCTTACGATTCCACTTCTTGGGTTCGTAATATTTGTAAAAACCATTGATGGCCCCAAAAAAACTTCATCTTCGCAAATTACGCCTGTATAAATAGAAACATTGTTTTGCACTTTTACATTATTGCCCAAAACAACTTCCGGTGATATAACAACATTTTGTCCAATATTACAATTAATTCCAATTTTACAGCCAGGCATAATGTGCGAGAAATGCCAGATTTTAGTTCCTTCTCCTATTTGACAACCATCGTCAATTACAGCGGTTTCATGAGCAAAATAATTCATATTGTTTTATTTAAAAAATTCAATAATCGAAGATACAATAAACTCTTGTTCCTCCCTAGTTATTTCTGTATGAATTGGTAATGATAAAACCGTTCTTGACAATCTTTCTGTTACAGAAAACACTTCGGTATTCTTTTTTTTATATGCTTTTTGAAAATGTAAAGGAACCGGATAATAAATCATGGAAGGGATACCATTATCTTTAAGCAATTTCTGTAAATCATCTCTATTAATTGACTCATCGAGTAGTAAAGTATATTGATGATATACATGAGTAGAGTATTCAGCAGTTTTTGGAGTTTTAATTCCAGGAATATTTTTCAATAATTCATCGTAAATCTTTGCAGCTTTTTGTCTGGAAACAGTATAATCAGTTAAATATTTCAATTTAACATCCAAAATTGCTGCCTGCAAAGTATCTAATCTGGAATTACAACCTATAATATCGTGATGATATTTAACACTCTGACCATGGTTAGCAATCATCTTACATTTCTTTGCAAGTTCATCATTTTTCACAAAAAGAGCTCCGCCATCGCCATAGCATCCTAAATTCTTAGAAGGGAAAAAAGAAGTTGTGCCAATATCGCCAATAGTACCTGCTTGCATTATTCGTCCATCTGAAAAAGTATAGTTCGCTCCAATTGCTTGTGCTGTATCTTCTAATACAAAAAGATCATGTTTTGAAGCAATTTTCATTATAGTCTCCATATCAGCACACTGTCCATACAAATGGACAGGAACAATTGCTTTTGTTCCTGGGCTGATTTTTCCCTCAATTTGATTTACATCAATGGTAAAGTATTCAGGATGAACATCTACAAATACAGGTTCCAGTTTTAGTAAAGCAATAACTTCTGCAGTTGCAACATAGGTATGAACCGGAACGATTACTTCATCACCTGGTTCCAGACCTAAAGCCATTAAAGCAATTTGCAGGGCATCTGTTCCATTTGCACAGGGAACAACATTTATACCTCCTAAATACGTAGAAAGATTATTGGAAAATTCCTCAACTTTTGGTCCATTAATAAATGCTGTTGAATCAAGTACTTCCTGAATCCCGGCATTAATCTCATTTTTTATCTTTTCATACTGACCTTTAAGGTCGACCATTTGAATATTCATACTAAATTGCATTAATATTTAAAACCAATAACAAGAAACTCAAAACTCAAAACTCGTAACAAGTTGAACTAGTAACAAACATTAAAAATAATAAAAAAAAGCCCCAGTTAAAATCAGGGCTCATCTTTGATTTAATAAATAAGTTTATTTTGCATAATTAATTGCTCTTGTTTCTCTAATTACTGTAATTTTTATTTGTCCCGGATAAGTCATCTCGTTTTGAATTTTTTGAGAAATATCGTACGATAACTTTTCAGCTTCTTCGTCACTTACCTTCTCACTTCCTACAATAACACGTAATTCTCTTCCAGCCTGAATTGCATATGTTTTCATAACTCCCGGATGAGCTAGAGCCAAATCTTCCAAATCTTTTAATCTTTTAATGTACGATTCAACCACTTCTCTTCTTGCACCCGGACGCGCTCCGGATATAGCATCACAAACCTGAACAATTGGAGAAATAAGCGATGTCATTTCTATTTCATCGTGGTGTGCTCCAATTGCGTTGCATACTTCTGGTTTTTCCTTATATCTCTCAGCGATTTTCATACCTAAAATTGCATGTGGCAATTCTGGCTCATCGTCTGGCACTTTTCCAATATCATGCAAGAGACCTGCTCGTTTTGCCAATTTAGGATTAAGCCCAAGTTCTGCAGCCATAATAGCAGATAAGTTCGCTACTTCACGCGAGTGTTGAAGTAAATTTTGTCCATAAGATGAACGGTATTTCATTTTACCGATTAATCGTATAATTTCAGGATGCAAACCATGAACACCTAAGTCGATTGTTGTTCTTTTTCCAATTTCAATAATTTCCTCTTCAATTTGTTTCTGTGTTTTCAGAACCACTTCTTCAATTCTAGCTGGATGAATTCTTCCATCAGTTACTAATTGGTGTAGCGCTAATCGTGCTATTTCACGACGAACAGGGTCAAAAGCAGAAAGGATAATTGCTTCCGGTGTATCATCGACAATAATTTCAACTCCGGTTGCTGCTTCTAAAGCTCTGATATTTCTACCTTCGCGTCCAATAATTCTACCTTTAATTTCGTCGCTATCAATATTAAATACAGTTACTGAATTCTCAACAGCAGACTCTGTTGCTACACGCTGAACTGTCTGAACAACAATGCGTTTTGCTTCTTTGTTTGCAGTCATTCGGGCTTCGTCCATGATCTCATTAATCTCGGACATTGCTTCAGTTTTTGCCTCAGCTTTGAGAGACTCGATTAACTGTTCTTTTGCTTCTTCAGCTGATAATCCGGAAATTGCTTCAAGTTGTTCTACTTGCTGTTTATGCATTCGTTCCAACTCTTCGCTTCGTTTTTCAACGATATCCATTTGAACTTGCAGATTCTCGCGAATAACATCAATCTCTTTTCTTTTTCTTTGACTCTCCTCAATTTTTTGAGAAAGAGAAATTTCTTTTTGTTTAAAATTATTTTCAGCAGCTATTAATTTATGCGAGCGTTCATTTATTTCTTTTTCATGCTCACTCTTTAATTGCAAGAATTTTTCTTTAGCCTGCAGAATTTTATCTTTTCTTATAACTTCAGCCTCAGCCTCAGCTTCCCTAATTAATTTTTTACTTTTTGTTGTTAAAGCTTTATCCCATATAAAATAGGAAATAAATCCTCCAACAATTAAAGCAACAGAAGCAGCAATTATCCCAACTACAGCTACTGAAATTACCCCAAATATTGTTGAAATTATCATGTTTATAATGTTTAATTTATATAATAAAAAACCCGCATTATTATCTTCAATTCTCCAAAAACCCCAATTTTAATGGGTGGAGCTGCCATTCAATTTCGGCCATCCCCTGTTCCCGAAGGAATTCCGACGAATCGGAATGGGGCCCGCCCTCAGTTAAATAAGCTTTACTCCAATCGGTAAAGTGTTGAGTTTTACAGTAATTAAAGAAATAATACGGGCAAAATCGTAATTTATATTTTAAAGAACGTTAGTATTCTCTTTTTAAAAATTCATTCAGCTCATTATCCAGGTCCTTCAGTTCTTCCAGAGCAGGCGATATTTCAAGATTTGAATCAAATTCAATGACTTTTATTACATATTGCAAAGCAGCCATTGCTAAAAAATCTTGTATATCTTTATCGGTGTATCTTTGTTTATATTGTAACACCTTTTCATTAATCATCTTTGCTGCCTTACGAATCTTCTCCTCATCTTTCCTGTCTATTTTAAGTGGATAATATCTGTCTGCAACATTAACCCTTATTGATAATTTATCTTCCATTATCTAATCAGATTCTATCTATTTAAAAGAGCAATACATTTGTCGATCTCCCGCACAATACTATTAATCTTAATTTTAGCATCATGACTATCACCAGTTGATGCTAAAAGACTTTTTGCTAATTTAAGCTTATTATATTTATTTTTCAAAAAATCTAATTCAGCTTCTTTATTTTTTACTTGTATTTTATATTCTTCTGTTTGTTTCTTTAATTCTGCATTCTCAGCTTTTAAATCATTATACAAAGATAATAACTTTTTAATCTTATCTTTTAAAGTTGCAGCGATATCTTTTTGTTCAATCTCCATGTATCTTTATTTAAAAGCAATACAAAATTAATACAGCTTAATTTATTTTAAAAATATTAGTTCCTTATTTTTATTATAAAACAAATTTAATTTTAGTTTTGTTGTCTTAAAACGCATATTAATTAACCTGTATAAATTTATATAAAATAATGCAATATAAAAAGCTAGGCTTATTATTTTACACTCTACTATTTGCCTCTCTTGCCCATAGTCAGGAAAAAGCTGAAAATATTTTTTTTGAATCCCCTGTTGACTTTCCTATTTATTTGTCGGGTAATTTTGGAGAAATACGTTCAACTCATTTTCATGCAGGGATTGATATTAAAACACAAGGCCTTATTGGGAAAAGGATTAGTTCAGTGGATGATGGATATATTTCACGGATTAAAGTTTCTGTAAACAGCTATGGAAAAACAATATATATTAGTCACCCAAATGGATATACGACCGTTTATGGTCATTTAAGCAAGTTCAACTCTAAAATTGAAAAACTGGTAAAAGACATTCAATATCAAAATAATGAGTTTGAGATTAATTATTTCCCCGATCCAAAAGAATTTCCTGTTCAAAAAGGCGATCTTATTGGATTCTCTGGCAACACCGGAAGTTCAGAAGGCCCACATTTACATTTTGAAGTAAGAGAGACTTCATATCAGATACCAGTTAATCCGCTGTTTTTTAATTTTAAAATCATTGACAATATTCCTCCCGTATTGTACTCTCTTTTTATTTATCCCATAGATAAATGCAGCAGTATTAATCACAAGAAAGGATTCCAAGACTTCAAGCTAAAGAAAAATAAAGGTAATTATATTATAAATGATACCAGCGCCTTAATTTTATCAGGCAGTATTGGGTTTGGATTAGAAATGAATGATTATTTAAATGGCTCTAATAACAAATGTGGAATATATTCTTTGTCCCTTTTAATAAATGATGATTTAAGATATAATCATACCCTTGATAAGTTTTCATTTTCTGAGGCAGCTTATGTAAAAAGCCATATCGACTATGCTGAAAAAGCCAGATCTAAGAAAACAATTCAAAAAACCTTTATAGCGCCAAATAACAATTTAAGTATATATAAATCTCACCAAAATAGAGGGATTTATAATTTTGATAAAGATACATCATACTCAATTACCTTAATTGCTAAAGATGCGTATGGAAATGAGTCAAGGCTTTCTTTTAAAGCTATGGGGCAGACTCTCACCATGTATAATGAAATAATTCAAGATTCGATAAGAGGACAACTTATGAATTGGGAACAAGAAAATCAATTTGAAAGTGATGAGATAAAAATAGTCATCCCTGAAAAGGCATTGTTTGATTCAATCTATTTTAAATATTCCGTTTCTCAGACTGAATTCAGAGCATACTCGAATCTTCACCATATCCATAATATTTATACCCCTTTGAATAAAAGTTATTCTATTGCATTAAAAACAATAGACTTGCCAAATGAGTTATCAGATAAGGCATTTATTGCAGAATTATCAGAAGAAAAAATTAACTCTATTGATGGTGAAATCATAAATGGTTACATTGTTGCTGAAGCTAAGAATTTTGGTGACTATGTGGTTTTGATAGATACAACAGCACCAGAAGTTAGTCCTCTGACAAATTTTGAAAATATAAATGATCCTGAAATTAAATTTCTTATTAAAGATGATTTATCTGGAATAAAATCTTATAATGGATACATAGATAACAATTGGGCCTTATTTGAATATGATCAAAAAAACGATTTATTATTTTATATCATTGATATTGAAAAGATAGAAAAAAATAAAGAACATGAACTCGAATTATTTGTTATTGATAATAAAAATAATGTTTCAACTTATTATACCAGATTTTATTGGTAATAACTAAATTTTAAAATACAAGCAGATGAAAAACACTACAAGCTTTATTCTTTTGACTTTTTTGTTGAGCATGGTTTATTCTTGTTCAACTTCGCAAGTTCAACCAGACATTACAAAACAGGAACTTTACAATCATATAGATTATTTAGCAAGCGATTCGCTTAAAGGAAGATATCCAGGAACTTATGAAGATAAACTCGCTGCAATGTATATCGCAAACGAGTTAAAAACCAGCGGGATGGAACTTTTATTTGATCAAGGTTTACAGAGCTTTGAAATAACAACTAATTTAAAAACAGGTGAGAAAAACTCATTTGTAGTTAATGGTCAGGAGTTTAAGGTGAATGTTGATTATGCTCCAATAACTTTTAGTGCAAGCAGTATGGTGGAAGCCGAAGTTGCTTTTGCCGGATATGGATTTATTATTGAGCAGGGTGATAATTCCTGGAATGATTATTCAGGCATGGATGTCAAAGATAAATGGGTGCTTATTTTGAGAGGTGAACCAGAAAATACTGAAGAAACATTTCCTTTTTCAATGTATAGTAGTCTAAGATCAAAAGCAATTGCAGCTAAAGATCAGGGTGCTGCAGGAGTTATTTTTGTTTCTGGCAAACAGTTTGATGAAGAAGATGAACTTGCAACTTTATCAAAACCCGAAGGTGAAATTGAGATCCCGGTTATACAGGTAAAGAGAAAGCTTGCAAATATTTTATTAAGTAAGAAAGGGAAAACAATTGAAGAAATTGAAAATGATACAACCATTAAGAATATTTCTTTCCCAATGGAAACTGTGCTAAAAGCAGAAACTGACATTGTTACAGACATTGCAAAAACTTATAATGTTGCTGCTCGATTACTAATCAATCCTGATTACTCATATATTGTTGTTGGAGGGCATTATGATCATTTAGGCTATGGTGGTCAAGGTACAGGAACAAGATCTCCCGGAATTCACGAAGTTCATTATGGTGCCGACGACAATGCTTCAGGAGTTACTGCTATGCTTGAGATTGCTGAAAAACTTGTCACTAAAAAAGATAGCTTAAAAAATAACTTTTTATTTGCAGCCTTTGGAGCAGAAGAAATGGGTTTGATTGGTTCAAAGTATTTCGTAAACAATTTACCTATCCCTGATAGTTTAATAAAAGCTATGATTAATATTGATATGGTTGGCAGAATGAAAAATGACAGAAGTCTTCAGATTAGTGGAATCGGAACTTCACTCGAAGGAGAATCTATCCTCGATTCTTTGAATAAAAATTATAACTTTAAATTAGGTTATTCCAGAGAGGGATACGGTCCATCAGATCATTCATCATTTTATACAAAAGACATCCCTGTATTTTTCTTCTCAACCGGAGCACACATTGATTATCACACTCCTGGCGATAGTATAGGTAATATTAACTTCCCAGGTCTTTTAGAAGCTACCGAATTTATGTACGATTTTGCATTTAATTTATCATCAGAAAATAAAACGCTAACATTTCAGGAAGCAGGACCAAAAGTGCCAAATGGTAATATCAGAAATGAAAAGTTTAAAGTTAGCTTAGGTATCATGCCTGATTTTTCAGGAGTTGTAAAAAATGGATTAAGGGCTGATATAGTTATTCAGGATAAACCTGCCTACAAAGCAGGAATGCTATCAGGAGACATAATTGTTGCAATTGATGGCCTTCCGGTAGGTGACGTTTATGAGTATATGGAACGATTAGCAAAACTTAAGGCAGGACAGATAATTACTGTCGAAGTTATTCGAGAAGAGAAAAAAGAAATATTAATTGTACAACTATAAACACAATAGAAATGAAAAAAACACTATTCTGGATTTTAGCAGTTATCATAACAGTAGGATCCGCGGTATATCAAAAGAAAACGGGTCCAACATATCCAAAAAGGCTTGAGATAAACCTTTTGGATAATCAGCTTAAGTTTACATTACCAAGAAGTGGAGTAACTGATCAGGATCTTTTAATACAATTACCCATAACTGACACAGCTTTTTCTGTAAATGTAAATTACAGACGTTTCCCTCTAAATGAATCGTTTACAGCAATAGAGTTCACTCAGCAAAATAATATGCTTATAGCATATTTGCCTCAACAAGCACCTGCCGGTAAATTAGAATATTATTTAACGTTCAAACATTCGGGATCAGAAATAATAAATACAGAACATGTTGTTGCACGATTTAAAGGAGCAGTTCCTGCCTGGGCTCTTATTCCGCATATTCTTTTTATTTTCACTGCGATGTTACTATCAAATCTTGCGGGTTTATTTGCACTTGGTAAAGAAAAGAAACATGTATTTTATGGGAATCTTACACTAATACTTCTCTTAATTGGAGGAATGATTTTTGGACCAATTGTTCAGTACTACGCATTTGGAGAATTCTGGACAGGTGTACCTTTTGGTTGGGATTTAACTGATAATAAGACATTAATAGCAGTTATATTTTGGGTAGTTGCGGTTTTAGCAAATCGTAAAAATCCTAAATACAGATATACGTTGATTGCTACAATTGTTCTGCTTCTAATTTTTAGTATACCTCACAGCCTATTCGGATCGGAATTAGATTATTCAAGTGGTGAAGTAACAACAGGATTTATTCAACTGTTCTTTTAAAATAAAAAAAGCAGGACTCTGGTCCTGCTTAAATTTTTTTTGTACTTAGTAACCTATTCTGCAGGAGCTTCTTCAGTTGCTTCCATTTCAGCTTCTTCAGTTGTGTCTGCAACTGCTTCTTCAACTTCTTCTACAGCTTCAACTTCTTCTACAGGAGTTTCTTCTGTTTTTTGAGCTGCATTGCCACAAGAATAGAATGCAGTAAAACTAACAAGTGCTAAGGCTACTAGTAATAATTGTAATTTTTTCATGTTGTGATTTGATTTAATTATAATTTAGGATTCTTAACAAAAATAGCAAAATATTTATAAAATCAATAGGTAATAGTGAGTTTTATTAAATATTTTTTTCAAACTCCTACTCCAATCAATAACCTATATGTACTTCAAATCCTGCTTTGAACCATCTTCCGGGCATTTCAATATTACCAATATCAGCATATTTTTTATTAAAAATATTGTTAACCTCAGAGTATATTGTTATTAGATTATAATTCCATGAAAGTTTTGCATCAAATAAGCAAAATGGATTAAAATCTTGCTCCCCTATATAATCGTTAATGTTAAAATCATATTTTATAAAACTTCCAGCTCTATCCTGATATTTTGCATTCCACGAAAAATTGAATTGATTTGATATTTTATGATTAAAATTAAGAATCAAATTATGTTTTAAATAATTGAGGGAGTATTTGGTTTCATAATTGTCGGACATTGAGCTTTGATCCAAATAGTTATAATCAATACGAACAAAGTCGATAAGGAAATTATTAAACTGAAACCTGCTACTTGCAGATATACCTTTTGTTGTAACATTGGTTAAGTTTTGTGTTTCCCATTTTGAAGAAGGATCAGCTCCCACAGGTTTAACCCATGCTATGATACTTTTTGAGTCGCGATAATATAAACTCACATTTGATTTCATAAAATCGTTTTTAAATCTAATTCCGGCTTCGTAACTCCAGGCTTCTTCGGGTTTTAAATCAGGGTTTCCAATATTACTCGGACCATTATAAAACAAATCGGTAAACGTTGGCAAACGAAGTGATTTATTAACAGTTATGTACGATTTAATCTTAGATGTGAAATTGTAGCCAAGATCAATTCCAGGGTACAAGTTAAAATCAAAATCATTTTCGGAAACCCAACTTACCAATAATCCAGCTGAAAAGGCAAATCTTCCTATGACACTTGAATGTTCCAAAAAGTAATTAGAGATTGTTCTTGAATATTTGTAATTATAAAAACCATCTGGTTCGCCTATCGCTTTTAGAGTATCATTCATTAAATTTCCTAAAACATTGCTCCAAATATTTTCTGAGCGTAATTCAGCTCCAAATGATGTTATACCAACTACCGTGCTAATCCTTGAATCTAGTTTTATACCATAAATATCAGTCAAATGATAGTTATGCCCTGTATACCATGATGCCGGTTCGTAACGAAACAGTTCAAACCGATCTTGATGACGTCTAAAATAAACCTGAGGAATAAGCTTTAACTTCTCTCCAGTTTCAAATTTAAGACTTGAAAATGTTGTTTTAATTTGCTCGTATTGATCGGGATAAGCAGGAGTATAAAAACTATTCGCTCCAAATGCTTTTGTTGTATATCCAAGTTGAAAATCTATTTTCCCGACATCAGATTTATAACTTGAGTTATAGAATATATTAAATTGATCAAAATCAGTATTCTTAACATAACCATTACTTTGTGATTTTGATAAAGCCAAATAATGTCTCGTATTTTTTATTTTATATGCAGTTACCAGGTTTCCGGAAAACAAACCAAAATCGCCAGCGGTAAATCCTGCTTTAGTATAATTTTTATCTGATTGATTTGTTATAATATTTACAGCTCCGCTAAATGCATTCGGACCAAAAACTCTGGAGCCAGGGCCTTCAAGAATTTCAATTCGTTCAATTGAATTTAGATCGATGGGAAGGTTTAAACTATGGTGTCCTGTTTGTGGGTCCGTTATGTTAACACCATTCAGAAGAATTAAATTTTGATCAAAAGATCCACCTCGTATACTTATGTCAGATTGTATTCCATTCGAACCCCGTTGCCTAATATCTAAGCCGGAAAAATTTTCGAGTAAGTCGTTTAAATTAGACACAGGCATTAGTTTAATTTCATCATGATCGACAGTAGTTACCAACCTTGATAATTGCGAATAAATAATTGGTGCTCGTTGCGCACTCACTATTACTTCATCGAGATCAAGATTTTTTGTGATTGTTGTATCTGTTTGACTTAAAACCTGCAATGGAAGTAATACTATAGAATATGATAAGGAAAGCGATGTTATTTTAACAACTCTACTTAAGGTATTAAATACCGAATAACTTTTTCTATTCCATCTTTTAAAAATTAAAACAGATTTTTTGAAATTTGTTGTAAATTGATTTTTCATTTAAATTAAATTTAGATTAATAAAGCTGCAAATTTATATAAAATGAATATGATCTTACATCTTTTATTTATGAGCATTGATATTACAAAACATACGTACAAATGTTTATTCCTAATATTCTACAGTACTTTTACATTAGGATATACTATTTTATACTTATTTTAAAATATAAGATTACACCATGCAACATTAACTTTTTGTTAACGTCTTTTTAATGGAAATATGAACAAACAGGAAAGCATTTATAAGAATATCCATCAGGATATTATTGACCGGTGTAGATCGGGTGAGCAAAAAGCACAGTTTCAACTGTATAAGCTCTATTACAAGGCCATGTACAATACCTGCCTGCGTATTGTAAATGATAGTCTTGAAGCAGAAGACATCATGCAGGAGTCGTTCTTAAAAGCATTTGAAAAAATTCATTTTTATAAAGGTGAAGTAAGTTTTGGTGCATGGTTAAAAAAAATTGTAATCAATCATTCACTTGATGAACTTAGAAAACGAAAACTGGAGACAAATTCAATTGAAGAATCTGTTTATGAAATTAAAGATGAAGAGTACCGGGACTCAAGCGAAGAAATCTCTTTACAAATTGAAGAGATTAGAGAAGAAATGAAAAAACTTCCCGATGGTTACAGAATCGTTTTATCGCTTTATTTGATTGAAGGTTATGATCACGATGAAATTAGTGAAATACTAAATATAAGTAGCTCAACATCAAGATCACAATTTGCACGAGCAAAAAAGAAATTAATTGAATGTTTAAAAGAAAAGCAAATAGAAAAAAGGATTTAGATATGAAAGATTTAGATAAAATAATACAAGAGAATCGTCAGGAGTTTGATATCTGCGAACCTAACGATGGCCATTTTGAGCGATTTGAGCAAAAACTTAAAACAATCGAAGGGAAGAAAAAAACTTTTACTTTTGGTTACATTTTAAAAGCTGCAGCAGTAGCCCTTTTGGTAGTATTATCAGGACTTTGGGTTTACGACAATCTTGATTCAAGAACAAATAATGGAATTGCCTTAAGTGAAATATCTCCTGAATATGGAGAAGTTGAGATGTATTATACACACCTTGTTAATCAAAAATTTGATGAAATAAATCAATGCCAAACTCTGGATAGTACGCAAAAAACAATGCTTACGCATGAGCTTACCGAAATGGATTCTATTTACGAAACCTTAAAAATGGATCTGACTACAAATCCCTCTGATCAAAGAATTATTAACGCTATGATACAACACTACCAGCTCAAAGTTGAAGTAATGAGTCAAATATTAAACCAATTGCAACAAGCACAAGATATAAATAAACAAAAACAAAAATCTGAAAACCATGAAAGCACCAATATTTAAATCAGTTTTATTACTCATATTCGTCCAAATATTAGTAATAACTTCAGCATATGCTGTAAGTGAAGAATTCTCCAAAAGTCTGCATAAAGAATATAATGCAGATATAAATACTCTTTTAATCATCCAAAATAAATTTGGTGATGTTGATATCAATAACTGGGATAAAAATCAGGTAACCATTGACGTTACGATTACGGTTGATCACAAAAATGAAGCTAAAGCGAAAGAGCTCATCGATTACATTAATGTAAGGTTCAGCCAATCTGGAAATACAATAGAAGCTATTACTGAAATTGATGATAAATTTAGTAAATGGAACACCTTTAATTTTGGTGATGACAATAAAGATTTTAGCATTGATTATAAGGTAAATATGCCAAAAAACATTAGTCTGAATTTAGAAAATAAGTATGGAAATGTATTTATTAACGAAATCGAGGGTCACTCTGTAGTATCAGTAAAATATGGCAATTTAAAGATAAATAAGATTACAAGAGAAAATGTTAAACCTCTAAGCGAAGTTTATCTTGCATATTCTGATGGTACTATTGACGAATGCCAATGGTTAAATTTAACGTTAAAATACTCAAAGCTTGAAATTGGGGAGTGTAAAGCATTAATAGCAGTTACAAAATACTCAAGACTTTATGTAGATAAAGGTAGTTCGATTGTGTGCGAATCAAAATATGATGAATATAGAATTGGAAAAATCACCAATTTTGTTACTTCATCAGCTTACACAGACTTTGAAATAAATGAAATATACAAAAAACTAGAGTTTGAAAATAGATATGGAAATTTAAGAGTAGATTTCATTCCAGCAAATTTTGAGAAAATTTCAATTGACAATGAATATGGAGATATTGATTTAGGAATTGATCCAAATGCTTCCTACACTTTAAAGGGTTATGCGAAATATGCCGACATTGATTATCCTAGTCAAGGCAGAGTGAGCCGAATAAAAGAAAGCACATCCTTACAGGTTGAAGGCCTGGTTGGAACCGATAGTAACACTAAATCTTATGTTGAAATTGAAACGAAATACGGAAGTGTTGAATTAGATTAAGATCAACAATTTTATTAAATGCAAATAGGCCCGGAATATCTACCGGGCCTATTTGATTAAAACAAAATCAGTATTTTATTTCTCAAAACCTAAAGCTTTCATCATTTTTTCAAAAACATCCGTATTTTGATAAATTCCCGCGAATTCTTCAGCTCCCGGGCCAAAAGCAAAAACAGGAACCATAACAGCTGTATGATCATCGGTTGAAAAGTTAACCTGAATAGTTTTTGAATTTAAATCACCATCGATTAATGATAATCCTCCGGTTTCATGATCGGCAGTTACAATCACTAAAGTTTCGCCATCTTTTTCTGCAAAATCAAGCGCTTTCGCAATAGCTTTATCAAAATCGAGTGTCTCTGAAATAACATAATCAATATCCATGTCATGTCCACCCCAATCAATCTGTGATCCTTCTACCATAAGGAAAAACCCATTCTCGTTTTTATCTAAAATTTTTATAGCTTTTTCTGTTGAATTGGGTAGCATATCGCCTCTACCATTTGAAATCTCCGGATTATGTTCATATGCAGTAAAAACTGCAAATTTACCTTCAATTTCGGTATTCAGATTTTCTAAACTATCAACAACAATATACTTGTTATGATGCAATGAATCAATTAAATTTAACTGATCTTTCCGATCAGCAAATTGTTTCTTGCCTCCACCAATAAACAGATCAATATCTACATCTAAAAAATCCATTGCTATATTTTCGTAGTTACTTCGATCAAGTTCATGAGCAATAAAAGAGGCCGGAGTAGCATGTAAAATAGAGCTTGTAGAAACCAATCCTGTAGCAAGTTGGTTTTCCTCAGCATATTCCAAAATAGTTTTCAGAGGATTTCCCAATGAATCAACTGCAATACATTGATTACATGTTTTAATTCCTGTAGACAAGGCTGTACCTCCGGCTCCTGAATCAGTAATATAATCGTCAGCTGAATATGTTTTATGAAATCCGATATGCTTAAATCGTTCAAAATTTAATGGTTCTTCAGAAACCGACATTGCAGCATAAACTTGTGCTACACCCATTCCATCACCAATTAATAATATAATATTTTTTGCCCGTGGAGCTTCTTGTTTATTAAATGTTTCTGTCCCGTTACAAGAAATTAAAACAATAAAAGCCAGTACTATCAAACCCAATTTTTTCATTCTTTATTATTTTTTAATTAATAACTTTTCATCTTTCTGTTTAGCCTTCATCCACCATTTTTCGGGATAAACAGACCATTCATTCTTTAACACTGGATCTACAATTCCTTTTTCTTCAATCCATTTCATCATGTAATATCTCAAGTCCTTATCTGTAGAACTTATCCTTCTTTTGATCAGATCCTCTTTTGATAATCCTGCTCCATCGGTTAGATGTCCTCCTCCTCCATTTCCTCTGTAACTATTAACAGCAACACGATAAGTACTATCTAAATAAAAACTTTCGTTCGTTGACATAGAATAAATAGTAACCTTGTCATTTACAGGTTTTGTTACATCAACAACATATTTTATACCTGAGGCAACATCAAAATTATAATAGGTATTTGCCAATGTATATGATTTAGTTTTTTCTGATAATACAGGAGATCCATCCTCATTTAATTTAAATAATAACAAATGGTCATTCTCGTTTTGCATGGTATTAAACCAATTTGCAAATGAATATTCAAGGTATTTATCTATTTCTTCACCTGTTAAGTTTATGGTATACAAAAAATTCTCAAAGCGATACAATTTGAACATATCCCTCACATATACAGGACCTTCTTCAATAACAGAATTAAATGATAATGGAGCCGCAATAGAAATATCAGCATTACTTATATCGAGTTGAATTTGTTGAATTAAATCAATAAATTCTGATGGTCCATATAAAGCCTTATGTGTATATACAGATTTATTAAAAACGGCAACTTCCTTTGATACAAAATCTTTTACTTCATTAAATTCTTGCTGAAATTTTGCATTAAACAGAGAATCTTCGTTAAACTCTTTCATTTCAATCACATTCCCGGTGATTACCTTATTATACTTCCCTTCTGAATTTAATTTCATACTTATATCAGCAGTAACAACTTGTCGTGCCGAATTAGTTGGTCCCAAAATAAGAACTTCAGCTCCATCTATATTTTTTATTTTTTCATTGCATGTATTATGATCATGACCAATAAACACAACATCAAAACCGGGAACTTGCTCAGCAACAATTTTTGATGCATTTTCATTTTTATCAGTATCATAATTTACATTTCCATAAGTATAATCGTAACCAGAGTGAAATAATCCAATCAATAAATCAGGGTTTTCTTTCTCCTGGATTATTGGGATCCACTTTTTAGCCGAAATTACCATATCTTCAAATTCAATTCCTGACCACAACTCTTCAGGCAGCCATTCCGGAATTCCAGGGGTAATAAGTCCCAGAATTGCAATTTTTACTCCATTTTTAATTATAATCTTATAAGGATCAAAGTAAGGTGCATCATCTGATTTTCGTATCGCATTTGCTGCTAACCATGGAAAATTAAATTCTTGTTTTAATTTATCGTAAACGGCGTGTCCTGCTTCAATATCGTGATTTCCAATCGTGGCTACATCATATTGCATATAGTTCATAACCTTAGAACAAATATGTTGATCAGAAATATTCTCATAATTGTAATAATAAACAATTGGCTGACCTTGTAATATGTCGCCATTATCCATAAGAATTACATTATTTTTTTCCCTAAGTTCGTTAACATAAGTATGTACTTTTGATAATGAACCATAAGCTTCACGATCGTTTATAAAATCATAATTAAATATAGCCCCATGCACATCGCTTGTTTCAACCAAAACCAAATTAAACTCCTGCGGCCTTTTTTCAGATTCAGTACAACCATATTGTACGAGAAATATCAGTAAAAATAAGATCAGATATAATTTTCTCATTATTTAAAAAGATTTATGAGGTCTAAAAATACAACATCTTGCTTTGAGTAAGATTAAATTAATCTGAATTCTTTTCTTGTAGAAATTAAATTAGGAAAAGCACGCTTGTTTTTTGAAGTTTAGAGAAATTTAAACCACAATAAAGCTTAAGATTAGCTTTACTTATTAAATTTACGATTGATTTACTTTTCGTTTACAAACTTAAAATAAGTCTACCGAAATATTTTGGATAAATGCGGTATATGAAGTTTCCCCTTCTAATCTTGCCATTGAAAGCAAAATAATAACAGATTTCTCTTCACCACTTTTACTCTTGATGTTGATTTCTTTTCTTTCGCCAACGACTTTTTCAGCTTTAGGATCTAATAACGATTTAATGAATTCATTTTCATATTTTTCATTCGGAAATAATTTTTTAATACTTCTTCCGATAATAATATCCCGTTCAGTTTCCCATAATTCTTCAGCTGCCTTGTTAAAGAACCTGATAATACCATCATGGTCAAAAGTTACAATAGCATCAGATGCCCCCTGTAATGTAAGTTCTGTTCTTCTTTGGACTTTTTCTATTTCAATAAACTGCTGCTTAACCTCCTCTTTTGCCTTCTTTAATTGTGCTTTTAAATCGACTTTTGCCTGATTTAGAAGCTCTTCATGCCTCCTAAGTAATTCTGTTTGATTTTTAGTTTCAATCTCCATCAGTTTTTCATTAGTGACATCATGGCCAATACAAATTATCTTAGCAATATCGTCATACATATCTTTAACAGCCGATAAAGTAAGCCTAACCCAAATTTCTTTATCTTCTTTTGTTCTTTGTCTCAATGTTCCTTCCCAGGTTTCGCCTTGTGCAACTTTATCCCAAACCTCTCTTAATTTATTAAGCTCTGATTTATCAACAAAATCGAAAATACTTTTTTCTTTCAATTCAAAAATCGGGTAATCCATTAAGTCAATAAACTTTTGATTACATTCCAGTAAATCACCGGTAGGTAAGTAATCAACCTTTATGGTAGATTTATTAAGGGCATTTATTTGTCCAACATAATCAAGACTTTGCTTTTTCTGATCAGTAGTATCAATAGCCAAAAAAAGTATTTTATCAACACTCCCATCATCATGACGCATACAGGTATAGGTTGACATGGTCCAGAGATCCCGGCCTTGTTTTGTAACATGTTTCATATCACCCTCAAAATGTTTTCCTCCATTTGCAAGAGTATCCCATAACTTATTAAACCAAGTCTTATCTTTTTCATTGATGAACATAGAGATGTTTTTACCTTCAACATCTGAATTTTTATCATAGCCTAACTTTTTTAAGAACTTAGTATTTGCATATATCAAAGTTCCTTCATTATTATATTCAGCACGAATAAGGGTATGATTTACAGCATTCGTAAAGGTTATAAATTTCTCGCTTTGTCTGGCAGCCTCTTCTTGAGTTGCTTGCAGTTCTTCCATATTCTGTCGCATTTGTTCCTCCTGGGAAGCTAATGTCTCAGCTTGTTTTTGCGATTCTCTTAACAATTTTGAAGTTCGGGTATTTATCTTAACATTCGAAATTGTAGAAGCAACACTTTCGGCAACTTTCTCAACAAATTCAACAATGTATTTCTCTATTTGGTGAAATGCTCCAATTTCAATTACTCCATGCACTTCATCATTAAATTTTAAAGGAACAACAAGAAGACATTTTGGAGTTGCCTCACCAAGGCCTGAGGTAATATTAACATAACTTTCAGGAACATCCGTCATGTAAATTGTTTCTTGTTCTAATATTGCTGCACTAATTGTTCCTTCGCCCCACTCAACTCTTTTATCTGCAAATTTCCTGCGCTCATATGCATAACAACCTGTCATTTTTAAATGCTTATCAGCTTCAATTTCATCCTCAATAATAAATATGGCACCTTGATTTGCATTGATATATTTTACCAGATTACTTACTAAATTATAAGATAACTCTTCGATATTATCGGTATCTTTTCTAAGAATATCTCCAAATTTTGCTAAACCTTCAGCAACCCAATTTCGCTGCTGATCTTCTTTTCTCCTTTTTTCTTCTTCTTCCTTATTTTTCTTAAGATTATCTCTTAAATCTAGAATGGATTGACCAAGGACATCATCAGAGCTTTGAACTTTATAATCAGAATCTATTTTCCCTAATCTTATTTTCTCAACAAAACGAAATATTTTTTGATTTTTATCAAATTCAAATTTTAATGCAGAATGCAAAGTTTCGGTAGCCGTAGCATACTTTTTACTTAATAAATAAGCGTAGAAAGCTAATACAAAAGGAGATAAATCTAAAATTAAATAAACAGGATTGTTCCTATGCAGATCAATGATTTCTGAAAAACTTATTTTTTTAATAAAAAAATCTACAGTTAAAATAAGTATAACTGTTAATAATCCTATAATGAATCCACTAACAGTGTATTTGAAAATTATACTTTGAGAATTTCGCTCTTTCATAGAAGGTCCTAAGTTTTTTCCTGCAACTAAAAATAAATAATATTTTCAACAAATCTTTCAAAAATAAGCGATAATTACTAATCTTTACAATAAAAATCAAATTAATCTGAGAAAAAAGAAGTTGCTTTTTATTTAGTAATAGAAAGAAGATAAGGTGCTATTTTATTTAAAGGTAATATTTTATTGGCAGCGTTTAATTTTATCGCTTCCTTTGGCATTCCAAAAACGATACAAGATTTCTCATCCTGAGCAATTGTTTTTGCTCCTGCTTCTTTCATTTCTAATAGCCCTCTTGCACCATCATCACCCATACCTGTCATTATTATACCAATGGAATTTGCCCCAGCATATTTGGCCGTTGATCTGAAGAGTACGTCAACCGAAGGTCTATGGCGATTAACAAATGGCCCTTGCATAACTTCAACATAGTATCTTGCTCCACTTCTTTTTAAGAGTGTATGAAAATTCCCGGGCGCTATTAATGCTCGTCCTCTAATTACAGAGTCGCCATTAGCAGCTTCTTTAACAGTTATTTTACAAATTTCATTTAGTCTTTGGGCAAATGATGTAGTAAATTTTTCGGGCATATGCTGAACAATAACTATTCCAGGAGAATCTGATGGTAAATCTTTGAGAAAATCAGTAAGTGCTTCAGTTCCTCCGGTTGATGCTCCAATAGCAACCACGATCTCTGTAGTTTTAATCATGCTGTGCTTTTGAACAGGTGGTAAAACGGCATCAGCAGTGTATTTGGGCTCAACATGAATTGTTAGTGCTAATGTCTTTCTTTTAACTCGCGCATGAGCCGCACCTTTAATCGCTTCACAAATTCTGATTCTTGATTCATGAATAAATTCACTGGAAGACATTTGTGGTTTTGTAATAATTTCTAATGCACCATATTCCAGGGCTCGTATTCCTGTTTCTGTTCCTTTAGCTGTTAAACTGGAAATGATAACAACAGGAATTGGATGCTGCGACATTATTTTTCGAAGAAAAGTTAAGCCGTCCATGCGAGGCATTTCTATATCAAGCGTTATTACATCGGGTACTTCGTTACTTATTTTCTTGGCTGCCAAGTATGGATCCGATGCAGTTCCCATTACTTCAAGATCAGGGTCGGACTGAATAATTTCAGCTAAACTCTGTCTGACTACAGCAGAATCATCTACAATTAATACTTTTATTTTATTTTTGAACATGTAGAAATTTATAACTGAAAGTTAAGTAATTTTATTTATAAAAATCTGAACCTTGTCTTTGAATATATCTCTGTTTAACTTCTCCCGTATGTGTAAAAAAAATAATTTTTCTTCCTAATTTTCCACCTACACTTGAACTTTTAACATTTATTTTCTGTTCTTCAAGCATTTCAGAAGCTAATTTAATATTTCTTTCACCTATATGAAAATGCGGATTTTTAGTATCAAGTACATCTCCTCCTCCAAATACCTTAGCAATTATATTATATTTTTTAGATCCCAAAGAATACATCTTTTCCAGAAGCCTTTCAATTGCAATATTTCCATATCTAGGAGAAGCAAGTCCCTCACCATTCCAATAAGGAAGCATGTAATGGCACATACCTCCAATTTTCAATGAGGAATCCCAAAAACAGACTGCAACACATGAACCTAAAATGGTATTAATCTGAAAAGGTTTTTCACTGGCATAAATTGCCGCAGGATATAAAAAATGTGAATCGAGAATATCCATTTTTAGAATTCTAAAAAGTTTCAGGATTATTATTAAATTCCTGATCATCATCAAAGAACAAATCATTTCCATCAAAGGCAAAACCACTAACTTGAGATTTATTTTCAGGAATTGAGATTGTAAAATTAGTACCTTTACCTATTTCACTTTGAATATTGATGCTTCCATCTAATACATCAAGTAGAGCTTTATTAATTGATAATCCCAGACCATGACCTCTATGGATAGAATTTATCCCCGAATCTAGTCGTTTAAATCTGTCAAATATTATTTTTTGGTTATCAAAAGATATTCCTGTTCCAAAATCCTGAACAGATATAACTAAAGATCCATTATCAATACATGTTTCAATTATAATTTTTTCATCATCAAAACTAAAATTAACTGCATTACTTATTAAATTTGATAATATGAGTCTTAATTTTTCAGGATCAGTTTTAAAGAAAAAAGGTTTATCATATTCAGTAGGAATATTGAAATTTAGATTAACCTTAAGTTTTTTCTTTTTACTCTCATGCTTAAATGATTCTATTACACTTTCAATTAAATGTTTAATATCCACATTTAAAATTTCGGGGAAGATTTCTCCGGCTTCAACTTTAGCAGCAACAAAAATGTTTTTTAACTGAAAATCAAGATTAAAAGCTTCAGAATAAATTAAAGAAACCATTGAAAAGACTTTTTTCCAGTTTTCTTTTTTAACCGATAAAATATTCTTTGAAAGTGCTAAAATAGACGCAAATGGGTTAACTATTTCATTTGTAATATTTGAAATAAAATGACTTTTAAGAGCTTCTGAGTCTTCCAGCTTTTTATTGACTTTCTTTAATTCATTATTTAACTCTTGTACTTCTTCAATAGATCTCAGTTTTTGCTCGAAACGCTTTTTCAATTCATCAAGTAGTTCCTTGTCTGTTAAATCGCTCATAATATTATTTTTAAATTCGTCTGAATATAGTTGGTTTTAGCTGATCTAGAGGAACATTCATTCCAATAATTGATTCTGAATGACCAATAAATAAATACCCCCCTCTTTTAAGTTTGTAGCATAATTTATTAATTACTTGTTCTTGAGTTTCTCTATTAAAATAAATTAGAACATTTCGACAAAATATTACATCAAATTGATCAGGCAGGTTATACGTATCACTCATAAAATTTAATCGATTATAACTAATTTTATTTCTTAGATCCTTAATAACTCTAACTGTTTTTTTACTTCTATCTTTACTCTTTAAAAAATATTTCCGTTTTAATTCAATAGGAATATTCGCGACTTTTTCTTCTTTATACACTGCCATTGCAGCGTTTTGTAATATTACAGAAGAAATATCTGTTCCAATAATTGAGAAATCAAATTTTGGATTATTATTTTTAAACTCGTTAAGTGTAATAGCAATCGTATAAGGTTCTTCTCCACTTGAACAACCGGCACTCCATACTTTTAAATGATAATTGAGCTTGTTATTACCTATAAAATCAGGTAATACATCAGAATTTAAGAAATCGAAATGAACGGGTTCTCTATAAAAATCTGTTTTATTCGTGCTTACAACATCAATCATATGAATAATTTCATTTTTTTGTCCGTCAGGACTAAAAACATAGTTAGTATATTCTTTAAATGTTGTTATTGATAATTCTCGTAATCTTTTTTGTAATCGGCTTTGAAGCATTATTTTCTTTACAGGAGGCATTTTTATACCCGACTGTTTATATACAAAATCACTCAAACGATTAAAATCTTCGTCTGACATTTTTGCACTGAAAATCTTATTTAATGTTGAATCAACCATAAGATGTATTTTGTTTTAAAAGAGAGGGGAATTTCCCCTCCCCAATTCAAAAGAACTCTAAGTATGAACCCTAACCTAAATATCTATGATTATCTTTTGAATTTAACTCATGCTATTTTTAAGATTTTATTAATTAAAACTTCTCATACTCATCATCTAGATTTTTATTATCGAACATTTTCAAGTCAAACCCTCCTTTATTTTTTAATCCTGTACTTCTATGTTCAGATATAGGCTGATTTTTTCTTTCTGTTTTTTTCTCCTCAGTTTTAACTTGGTTTTTCTTTAAATTCTTGTTTGATTGTTTATTCCCTGTAGAAAAATATGCTATGTTTTCTTTTAATTGCTGAGCCTGACTGGCTAATTCTTCAGAACTAGTTGCTAATTCTTCAGATGCGGCAGCATTTTGCTGAGTTACCTGATTTAATTGCTGAATAGCATTATTTACCTGGTCGGCACCTGAATTTTGCTCTAAACTAGCTGCAGATATCTCCTGAACAAGTTTAGCTGTTTTTCCTATTTCAGGAATAATTTTACTCATTAAACCTCCTGCTTCTTCAGTAACTTTCAAACTATGTGTAGACAAACTAACGATTTCATCAGCAGCCACTTTACTTCGTTCAGCAAGTTTCCTGACTTCAGCTGCAACAACTGCAAATCCACGACCATGTTCACCAGCACGTGCAGCTTCTACAGCCGCATTCAAGGCTAATATATTTGTCTGAAATGCAATATCATTAACTACTGATATTTTTTCGGCAATTTGTCTTATAGAGCTCAAACTTTCCTGGGCCGCGCTTGCAACTTGTTCCATTCCACTGGATGCCTCAATCGATATTTTTTCAGTTTGTTGCGCATTATCTGTGTTTTGCTGAATATTAGAAACCATCTCTTCCATTGATGAAGAAACTTCTTCTGTAGAAGATGCTTGTTCACTTGCACCCTGAGATAATTGTTGTGAGCCGGAACTAACCTGCTGACTAGCAGACGCAATGTTATCAGCACTCATATCAACACTTTCTACTATATCGCGTAATTGGATCACCATTCGATTTAGAGCCTGAGCTAATTTGCCAACTTCGTCTTCCTGATCTAAATCAATAGTAGCAGTTAAATCACCATCGGCAACTTTACCTGCAAAATCAACACCTTTATTTAAAGCTATTGTTATGTTTCGAGAAACTAAGCTTATAATTAAAATAAATACTGCAACTGCAATTAATATTCCCATCAAAACTGAAAAACGTAAATCTTTTAAATACTTAAATAGAATATCTTCATAAAACGAAACTGCTACATAAGAATCAATTTGTGGTATATATCTGAAATATTGAAATTTCCATTTCCCTTCTACTGTTTCAGGCCATTGATATCTCGATTTTCCTTTACCAGATGTATTTTCGTTCATTTGTTTAAAGAAAGTAAATTCACTTGCATTTTCGCCTTCATTTGTAGGATGAATAATAAATGTACCATCCTTTGCCACAAGGAATGGATATCCTGTTTCAAAATAAATTTTATTATCAAAAATTGTTTTTAAACTTTTCATATCTTTTTCTGGCATTCCAATTCCTATCATCCCAACAATTTGTCCATTGTAAAAAATTGGTTCATATGATGTTAGCATCCATACACCAATTACAAGAGCTCTTCCATTGAATACTTGTCCTGTTTCAATTTTTTGTACAACTTCAGAATTCGATGGAAGAATTGTCCCAATGGTTCTTCCTCCCATTTCATTTTTAATTGAAGTAGCTATTCTGATATATCCACCTGGTACCTTCTGAAAAATAGATGCTTGAGCCCCAGTAAGTTCTTCTACTTTATCAACAAGACCTTTACTTAATTGTACAACCTCATTGCCAATCTTCCATGTTGAAACATTTTGAGCTCCAGTAATATTTGTAATTTTAGCATTGTCAATTGTGAAATCACCTGTTGTTTTAAAAAGATGCGAAGCAACTTGAAGTGCAGAATTCACTTTATTTTGATTTTCCCGAATTTGAACTTCAATAATACTTACCATATCATCAAGTTGTTCGAACATTCTTAAATCTGCATCATCTATTATTCTCTGTTTACTAGATGTATATGTGTATATACCTATTCCAGAAACAATTACGATAATAACAAAACTTAATATTAAATTAAGTCTCAATCCAATTTTTAAGTTGTTAAGTTTCATAAGCTTTTATTTATTTGTTTGTTATTTTTTATTTATTAGTTTGTTGTTGTTCAATTCGGTTTATTTATTTGTTGTTTTTTTTGGTTCCTTTAATTCAACTTTTTCTTCACTTTCATTCGTTTTTTCTTTAAGTGATATAATTTCATCACTAGAGAAAACTTTCTCCATGTCCAATAACATTATAAATTTGTCGTCGACTTTTACCATTCCATTAATAAACTCGGATTTGTATTTACTACCAATGCTAGGTGGTGGTTTAATCTCTGAATCTTCAATTTCAAGCACTGCCTTAACAGAATCAACTAATGCACCTACCTGAATATTTTCACCCTCCATCTCAACTTCCATAACCACAATACAGGTGTTTGTTGTATATTCTGTTGGTGTCATTCCAAATTTTATTCTTGTATCGACTACTGGCAATACTGTTCCTCTTAAATTAATAACTCCTTTCATATAATCAGGAGCTTTAGGCACTTCGGTAATTTTTGTCATCTCAAGTATATTAAGCACCTTACCCACGTTAGCTGCAAATACCTCTTCACCAAGACTAAATGATAAATAGGAATTAAGTACTGTAATTGTTTCTTTTGCCATAATTAAATCCTCCAATTATTTATTTTTATAAATTTATTTTAACCTGTGAAAATTGACTAATAATCTTATTTGTATCAAGCACTAATGCAACGGTTCCATCACCTAAGATTGTAGCTCCTGAAATTATTTCCTGCTTTTTGTACATTTTTCCAAGTGACTTTAAAACAGCCTGATATTCACCAATTACTTCGTCGACTACCAATCCAATTTGTTGATCTTCGTAGCTAACAATAATTACTTGTTCTATAGCTTGATTACCTTCGCTTAAATCGAACTCCTCTCTTAAATAATAAAATGGGAATTGCTTACCATCAAGAATAATTAGATTATTATATTTATTGATAACATTTGAATGATCGGTAGCATAAATTTTATTTACTGCAGATAATGGCATTAAATAATGATTATGAGCAATTTTCACTAACAAACCATCAATAATTGATAATGTTAATGGTAGTTTTATTGTTAACGTAGTACCCACATTAAGCTCAGAATCAAGTTCAACTTCTCCCCGAATTTCAGCCAATTTACGCTTAACTACGTCCATACCCACACCTCTACCCGATACACCAGTTACATTTTCGACAGTCGAAAATCCGGGTAAGAACACAAGATCTAAGGTTTCTTTTTTGCTTAAAATCGTATCTTTATTAATTATTTCTTTTTGTATCGCTTTTGCTCTTATTTTTTCGAGGTTCATCCCTGCACCATCATCATGAATTTGAATGTGAACATTAGCGCCGGAATAGAATGCCTTTAAAAGAATTTTTCCCTGTTCTGGCTTATTCAATTTTTTTCTGTTTTCTGCCGATTCAATTCCATGGTCTATGCAGTTTCTTAATATATGTAATAAAGGATCAGTCAGAGATTCAATAATTGTCTTGTCTAGCTCTGTTTCAGCTCCTTCGGCTGTAAATACAACACTTTTGTTTAGTTCTTTTGATAAATCGCGAACTAAACGTTGGAATCGGGTAAGCATCGTTTCAATAGGAACAAGCACTATATCGAAAGCATTATCTCTGAGTTGGCGAGATAATTTCTGAACATTTTCAGCAATAGCTGCCAAATCTGGCTGACCGGATTGTTCTGCATACAGGCTTAATCTTGCTTGGGTCGTAACTAATTCACTAACAAGATTCATTAACTGATCTAACTTATTAGAAGAAACCCGTATACTTGAAATTACATTTTCTTTAACAGAAGGTAACGACCCTGATTTTGAAACAATTTTTTCAATCTTTTCAGAGCTATCTGTTTTTTCCGAATACTTTTTTACTATTTTTTGAATCTCTATAACTCCAACATCTTTCCTCTCTTCTGCCAGTTTTGATATTTCTTCTATAATTTTTTTATTTAAGGTGATATCGTAATCAACAATCTCAATAATTTCAAGCTCGCACTGATCTTCAATAAATATAAAAACATCAGAGATCGAATTAACATTCTCTTCAGTTGCTAAAAGTATTTCCCAATATGTGTAGCATTTTGTAACATCTATTTTCTCTATTTCCGGTATTTTGTTAAAATGAGCAAAAACTTTACAATCACCCAGAGAATTCAATTCGTCGAGTAAAAACAATGGGTTTGTACCATCATTAAATACATCCTGGTTTGGTTCAAAATAAATGTAGTATGATTTTATTTTATTAGAATCTTTTTGATCAAATAGATCAGTCCTTCCATCTTCTTCAGTTTCACTATCGAGTAGTTTGGTTATCTGTAGCGATAAATTAACATGCTTTGCCTTAATTTCAGGATTATCAAAATCTTCGTCTGTTAATAATACTTTCATATGATCAACAGAAGCTAATGTTATATCTAAAAGCTTTCTCGTTATTTTCAGTTTCCCTTCCCGTACCAGATGATATAAATTTTCTAGATTATGAGTAAACTCACTAAGTTGACTAAATCCGAACATTGCACCACCGCCTTTTAAGGAATGCATTGCTCTGAAAATTCTTTCAACAAGCTCCTTATTTTCAGTTTCGTTTTCAATAAGCAATAGGGCGTCTTCCAGATCATTTATATTGTCGGTGGCTTCTTCTTTAAATTTATTTCTGAATTTGTCCATTATCTTAATACTTTTTTAAGTGCATCGATTAATTTTGCAGGTACAAAGGGTTTAATAATCCAACCAGTGGCTCCGGCATCTTTTGCCTCCATTTTTTTGGCAGACTGCGATTCTGTTGTTAAGAACAGTATTGGAGTTCGTTTGTAAAAATCAGTTTTTCGAACTTCTTTAATAAATTCTATCCCATCCATTACAGGCATGTGAAGGTCAGTAATTATTAGATCAATGGTATTTCCATCGAGAAACTTTAATGCATCTTTCCCATCAATACCAACAAGTACATTATAGCCTTCATTTTCGAGAGTGAAGCTTACAACTTCCCGAATACTTTCAGAATCGTCGACAATCAAAATATTTTTGCTCATAATTTTAAGATTTTCATTCTATTATATTAATACTTTACTTAAATCAGAATTAGTAAATAATGTTTTAATGTCGTCGGACAGATTAACATTAAATGATATTTTTTTATTAAGCGTATCTGCTGTTATTTTAACTGAATATAATAATTGAACAAAAGAAAGATCCATGTTTTTTACATCCTTTATATCGAATATAATTTGTTCATAATCCTTAACAGCATCGAATATTTTATCTTTAACGCTTTCAATAGAATAGATAGTCAATTCATTTCTCAGTGTAATATTTATTTTCTTTTCCCCTTTAATTTTAGAAGGAACCAGAAGGATATTTTCATTTTTTATTTTCATAATAATAGTATTTATATTTTCAGAAAAATTCTATTTCGCCATCTTCATCATTATCAATATCAATGTTTACCTCAGCACCCTTTGAAACCTGATCATGGATTTTATGTTCGGTTTCCATGGTATAATACTCTTTAAGTTTAACCAGATTCTCCTCAATAGAGCTAAGGGATTCTTCACTCTTAATCTTTAAATTAAAATTTATAGTATTTAATTCAGAAATTATTTCTTCAATAATATTCTCAAAAAAGTCATAATATTTTATTGCAGAAATTGACTTCTTTATATTTGTTAGCGCTTCTTTACTAATTTCATGATTCTCTTTAAGCTTAACTTCTGCGTTTTTTCTAAAACTATATAGCTGAGAAACAATCTTCTTAATTTCATCAAAATTGTCATTGAAATCTAATTTCGAGTATTCAGATGTAAAATTCTGAATCCTTTTTATAATTGGATTTAGTTTATCTGTTATTTCATCTAAACTTGCAGCATTTATAACTATTTCAGAATGTAAATCTTTTACTTGATTCATTGAATTAATTAGTTTAACATCTGCAAGTGCTTGTTCGTTAATATTATTAAAATACAAGTTCAAGTTTTGGTTTAACTCGGAAGTTAGCTTTTTAAACACCGTAAAAAAATCTCCAGATTGTTCTAATTGCTGTTCAATTAAAGTAAGTTCACTTTTTAAAGTTTTATTTTGTTCCGACTTGCTTTTAAAATTATTTTCTGTAATAACTATCTGTTCAATAATCTCATTAAACAATTGTACTTCATCATCTTTTTCTTCTGAATTAATATTTCCGCACATTTCGGAGATAACTTGCATATTATCGCCAACCTGCATAAAATTATTTACAATAATCTCTAATGCCGACTGGTATTCTTTATTGGCTTGAATTAGCTGAGCGGCCTGTAAACCAGCAATATCTCTAATCCGAAGAAAGAACTTTGCTTTATCATTTATATGTTTTTCGTCATCAGAAGCATTTTCAAATTTGTTAAGCTCAACAATTAAATCTGTGTGAGTTTTTTGGATATGCTCCATTTTTTGTTTAATAATATCCTGATACTGAAGCTTTTTTATAATATCACTAATACTATCTGCTGATTTTTCTGTTTTTCTTCTGATTTGTGGAATGCAATCTTTATTCTCAATGTATTTTTTTTCTATTCTATTAATTCTTGATTTAACATTAGATAATAACACTTCAATTTTAATAACATTCTGATTTTTTACCTGCAAGAAGTTTGAATGCGTTATTTTTGCTGTTTTTCTAAGATGATTCAGGCTTTTTGAAATTCTTTCAGATACTAATTTTAATTCATTTATTTTTTCTTCAACTAATTTAAACTGTTCAGTACTATCTGATGAATTATTGCTTATAGATAAGGTTAGATTTAAATTTGCCATCAGGTATTTTAAACTCATTAAATTTTGATTAAAATTTTTAATGGGGAAAAAGACAAATCTTAATTTATTCGATAACTCCTCTAAAAACTCCATGGTTAAAGAAATCTTTTGATCAAAAATATCGGTTTGAGTTTTTAGTTGGTCGTAGAATAAGTGAATCTTACTATATAGCTCTTTATTTCTATTTGTATTAAAAAAATCAAAGATGATATCAACATTTTCTGAAATTATTTTAGAATGCTTAAACAAACTTTTAAAATCACTATTCAATCTAAGAAAATCATCTGCAGAACATTCGTGAAGCGACATTAGTTTATTGTCAATTTGACTAAATGCATTTGAAATATCATTAATCGAATAGGTCTCAAGTAAAACCTTAATTTTTATCTTATCATTTAATGAATTATCTGACATTGATGGCTTATTTTGAATTTAACAAATTAGTTACCTTTGAAAGAAACTCTGTTATATCAATAGGTTTTTCAATGATATCCTGAGCTCCTAAACTTTTTGCTAAGATCTTGTTCTCCTGATTAGCAAATGCTGTAACAATAATAACCGGTATGGTTTTGTATAGTCCATTTGATTTTAATCTTTTTAATAAATCAAAACCATTCTCATTAGGCATTAATAAATCCAAAAGAATAAGATCCGGAATATTATTGGTAAGCGCCAAAAGCGCCTCTTTTGCACTATATGTTTTTATAACATTATTACCACTATCTTCTAAAATAGCCTCCAGTAAAACCAAATTAGTTTCTGAATCGTCAACAATTAAAATATTATTTTTCTCTTTCATAGTATTTGATTTATAAACAATTATTGATATTTGTATTTGAATATAATAATCGATAGTGTAAAAATACAACCCTTAAGGTTCAATAATCAAATAAACTATGGTGATGTTAGTTACTGAAATTAGATGATATAAATCACCAAAAACTTTTTTAAGCGAGTGTTTTTATAAAAGATTTTAATATATTTACGAAAATACCCTTCTATATGAATCACAAAATTAATCCTGAAATTTACTGGAAGCTTTTTCCCAAGGGAGACATTTTAACAAAAGAAGAAATAGAGGAACTAAAATCAAATGGCAGGTCTTTTTCATTTCAGAAAAAGGATGTGATTTTTAGACAAGGGACATTGACATCGCATGTTATGTTTCTTGAATCAGGTTTAATTAAAATCTTCAGAGAAGGAAGAAATGATAAATCAATGATATTAAAAATTGGTACTCCAGGTTATTTTATTGGTTTAGTATCAATTTTTGGGAGTAGTACATTTCAATATTCCGCAAGTGCTATTGAAGAATCCTCTGTTTTTTTTATCGATATTAATACGTTTAACTCTATACTTGAGAAAAATGGAAAATACTCTTTATATTTAATAAAAGAAGTATGTAGTGATAGTTTAAATATTTTTGAAAGAACATTAGCTCAATACCAAAAACAATTGCCTGGTAAGATTGCTGAAATTATTCTTTATTTTTCTCAAACTATTTATAATTCTAACGTTTTTGAATTTCCAATAACAAGAAATGAACTTGCAGAATTGGCGGGAATTACAAAAGAAAGTTTTATCAGAACTCTTGCAGAATTTAAAAATGATAAAATTATTGAGATCGATGGGAAATTTGTGAAGATTGTAAGTATGGAAATAATAAAAACACTTAGTAAAATAGGATAATTGATGAGAAAATTTAACTTTCTAATTGTTGATGATATTTTAATGAACCGATTATTATTAAAGGAAATAATTTATGAATTAGGTAATATTATTAAAGAAGCTACAAATGGAAAAGAAGCAATTCATATTTTAGAAAAAGAAAGTATTGATATCATACTTATGGATATAGAAATGCCTGTTATGAATGGCCTTGAAACAACAGAATATATACGCAACCAAATGCCTTTTCCTAAAAACTCGTTGCCAATAATTGCACTTACAGCTCATAATCCGAATGATTTTTTTGAAAGCTATCATAATGCTGGCTTTAATTATTTATTAACCAAGCCCTATTCTTTTGATAAAATCAAAGAAGCTATTCAGTCTTTTAACTAGTATAAAATACAAGTTTTTTTTCAATGAAATATTATTCCAGGATTCCATTCTATGTTTTAATTGTAAGCTATCTGTTCATAGTTTCTTGTAATAAAATTGAAACTTCACTAATTGAAGAGGGTGTAAGCAGTAATTTAGCAAAACTTAGAGAAGGTCAATTAAGCAATATTAAATATACGATTTCATTTCAAATACCTGACTCTATTCATAATCAAATTACTGGAAATGAAATTATTGAATTCAATTTCTTAAAAGATTTAAGAAAACCTTTAATACTTGATTTCAGGAATCCGGAATCTTTTATTAAAACTGTAAAACTTAATGAAAAAACTTTAAAATTCAGATTTGAAAATGAACATATTATTATTCCTGATGCGAAACTGGAAAATGGTAATAATAAAATTGAAATAGCCTTTATAGCAGGAGATCGGGCACTTAATAGAAATAAGGAATATTTGTACACCCTCTTTGTACCAGACAGAGCATCTACAGTATTCCCCTGTTTTGATCAGCCATCTTTAAAAGCAAAATTCCAAACCAATATTACAGTTCCTAACAATTGGATTGCTGTTGCGAATACTCCTTTGATTGACAGTAACGCTGCGGATGATAATCGCAACATTTTTAGATTTGATGAAACAGACCCCATTAGTACATATTTATTTTCATTTGTTGCCGGGCAATTCGAGGTTATTACCAAGACCTATGATGACAGAAGTATTACAATGTATCATCGTGAAAATGAGATAAAGAAAGTAGAGGATAATATTAATAAAATATTTGATTTACAGTACAACTCAATTAAATGGATGAAGAATTATACTCAAATTGATTATCCGTTTAAGAAATTTGATTTTATTCTTATCCCATCATTTCAATATTCAGGGATGGAACATCCCGGAGCTGTTTTATACCGGGACTCAAAACTTCTTTTAGAAAGCAATGCAACGATCCGTGAAGAATTAGACAGGGCTAATTTAATTGCTCATGAAACTGCACATATGTGGTTTGGTGATTTGGTTACTATGCAATGGTTTAGCGAAGTATGGTTAAAAGAAGTATTTGCTAATTTTATGGCCGGAAAAATTGTAAATCCGCAATTTCCCCAAATAAATCACGATCTTAATTTCTTGATTAATCATTATCCCGCATCGTACAATGTTGATCGCACTTCTGGTGCTAATCCCATTGAACAAGAACTTAACAATATGAAGAATGCCGGTACATTATACGGTTCTATCATTTATCATAAGGCTCCAATAATTATGAAACATCTTGAGAGTATTATTGGAGATAGTTTATTACAAATGGGTTTACAGGAATATTTAATTCAAAACAAATATGCAAATGCTTCGTGGGATGATTTAATATCTCTATTAGATTCAAAAACAGATGATGATTTAAAAAAATGGAGTCATTCATGGGTTTATGAGCCAGGAATGCCAAGCTATAATGTAAAGAGAGCCTTTAATGAAAAAAGCAACTTGGAATCTGTCATAATTGAACAATCGGATCCTTTACAAAAAGGAAGACAATGGTCGCAGTGCATTGAAGTGTTAGTATCAGAGACTGGCACATATACAACCTATCAAATTGAACTAAACGATACGTTTAATGTGGTTGAGCTTAAAAAAGAAATTCAAAATGATTCTTTTATTTTTCCAAATTCTGATGGATTGGGATATGGGTATTTTAAATTAGATAGTCTGTCTAAGGAACGTATTTTACAATTATTACCAGAGATAGAAGATCCTGTATTGAGGTGTGCTGCTTATATATCACTGTGGGAAAACATGCTTCATCGGAAAATAGCACCTGAAGTTTTATTTAACAGTTTTTTAAGGAGTCTTGAAACTGAAAAAAACGCTCAAAATATTAGTCTTATTCTTACTTACATTGAATCAATTTATTGGAGATTTTTAACTAGTAATGAAAGAAATAAGACCTCTGAGAATCTGGAATGCTTTTTATGGAAAAAAATTCAGCTGGCTAATTCAACCGGTGATAAATCTTCTTTTTTTAACACATACAAAAAAGTTGCAAGTACTCAAAATGCGGTATTAAAGCTTTATAAATTCTGGAATAAAGAAATAATGGTTTCTGGTATAAACTTATCTGAGAAAGATTATGTTGATATTAGTTTTGAACTTGCAATTAGGGATATTTATAATACAGATTCTATTTTAAATGTGCAGTATTATAGATTAAACGATACAGAACGAAAAGAGCGATTTCTTTTTATAAGACCTGCTGTTTCTAATGAGATTACTATTAGAGATTTATTCTTTGAAAGTCTTAAAGATGAAAAAAACAGAGAAAAAGAACCATGGGTAAGCGATGCATTGAGATATTTTCATCATCCTTTAAGAAGTAAAAAGTCTGTAAAATATATTTATCCTTCATTACAATTGTTGGAGAAATTACAAATTACTGGTGATATTTTCTTTCCACAGCAATGGCTTGATGCAACATTTTCGGGTCATTCATCCATTGACGCAGTTATGGATATAAATTTATTTTTAAATGAAAATCCCAACTTACCCGATAACTTAAAGAATAAAATCTTGCAGTCCAGTGATTTGGTATTTCGATCGAGTATTATAAAAAGAGAATAAAAAAACCGGAATAATCCGGTTTCTAATTTTCTGAAAGTCCATTTAACTCTTCCAGTAATTTTATATTCATATCATACATCTCAGTAATTATGTCTTTGTAGTATTTTTTAATACTTCCGTTTTCAGGAGGATTGTTTACTTTAAACAATAAATTTATACGAAGCTGCTCCACATCGTGTAATATGTCCAATACATTTTCATAATTACTTATAGGTGAATATTCCATGTACGAGAAACATTCGACAATCATTTGATTAGCGAGAAAATTAATATCCTTTTTAAGGTCTCTGCAACTTGCCATAAATTTATTCAATAATTAAGTTCAATTTTAGAGTAAGATATATGTAAATAATTTAATTTCAAAATGTATTGAATAAAAAAAGCACCCTTTTAAGTAAAAGAGTGCAAAATTCATTGAATGCCTCTAATTAAAAAATTTCTTATTTGTACTTTTGAGAAAATGTTTGTGAACTTTCCTTAAAATCATTAATTCTAAAAATATTATATCCACTATAATATTTAATAATATCTACATTAACATTCTCAAAACCAGAATATTCATACCATTTAACAAATCGGTAATCTGCCTGCAGTAAGTCAACGTCATGATTATAAATACACTTTTCAAAACCAGTTCCATACTTCATCATTGCAGTTAAAAAATACATTCCAACATCGTAAGCATGAATAGCCATTTGATTTGGTTCTGTACTAAATGTATTTCTGTATTTTAAAATAAAATCTTTCACATCTTTCTTATAATAATCAATAAAAAAAGGTGAAGCAATGCAAAGTTCAAGATTAAAATAATACTCAGGATCTATATTGCTAAAACGCTGCCAACGCGATAGGCCAATAACCCGAACATTATTTCCGAAGGTTTTAAGTGTATTTAATTGTGTTATTACATTTGTTACAAAAGCTTCTTCGTTTGATGGAATAACAAAAATATTTTCAATTTCTTTATTCAAGGCATGTTCAAGAACGTTAATACTATCAAGATAAACAACCTCTTTAAATTGAATATTGTTAATAAGAGTATCCATTGACAGGTGGTTGAAAATCTTATTTTTAACCATCTGAATATTATTATATCCTAAGCTATCACCATTGTGAACCATTATAATATTTTTATCACCAAAGCCAGAAATAAATTTGGAGAACTCATCAATTTGAGCGTTATACGATGGATAAACCTGAAATAAATATGGATTTTCATCGACAAATTTTAGATTATCAGATAAAGGAGAAATCATTTTAATTTGATTCTTTCTTGAGTACTCCGATACCAGTTTAATTTCGGGATTAAAAATCGGACCAATAATTAAATCTGTGTTTGAAAACTCAGGGAAATCAAGTATCTCTTTAATTCTGGATGTGTCACTCCTTGTATCATAAACATGCAAATTAATTGATAAACCTCTTTGTTTTAGAGAATCTATAGCCAGAATAAAACCTTCATAAAATTCTATAAAATTGATCGATTTTGGGTATACATAAAATGGATCATAAAAAACCTTTTCATATATTTTTCTACCAAAATCATCAACTTCCGATGAATCAATATAAAAATCCTCAGCATTTTCTTCAAGGTAAAATGGCAATAGAAGAGAAACTTCATACGGTTCATTCTGTTTCCTGCTTAAAACCTTACAATCAGAATATTGAACAGAATCAGAATACGCTACTAATGTTCTATTTGAAGATATGATTGTATCCATTAATTTTTCTTCATCCTGCATTAAAACGACAGAGCTTTCAATATCCTGTATTTTAGGAATTTTAAGAACCTGTCCAGTCTTTAAGCCTTCACTAACTTCAGGATTGTGCTTCAGAAGGATGTCTTCAGTTATTTCATAAAATCTTGTTAGTGAGTATATTGTTTCTTGTTTTTGTACGGTATGATAAAAAAACTGATCAATAACTTTAATTGTATCTGTAACCATTGCATTTAATGGAAACTTAATCGATTCCACAGCATCTTTTGATTTTGGTATTTTAAGTATCTGATCTAAGTTAATTCCGTAGCGAGAACCCGGGTTACTGGCAAAGATGTCTTCCTGTGTAACATTGTATTTTCTTGAAAGAGAGTAAACCGTTTGATCTTTTTTTACACGATGATAAATAAAATCCTTCTCAGATAATTTATTATCATCAGCTTTTGAATTTATAATAGGTATTTTAAGTGCCTGACCAATCTGCAATCCAAGGAATATTTCAGGATTCTCTTTAGCAATATCTTTTTGAGTAACTTCATAAACATTACTCAATGAAAAAAGTGTTTCTCCTTTTTTAACAATGTGAACATAATATGCTTGCCCACCTATTACGACCTTGTCTTTTGATTTTTCGATAACAATAGTATCGGTTTGAGCAAAGGAATAATTAAGGAATAGCGAGAATAAAATAAATACTAAAGTAATTTTTTTCACTTTTAATGTTTTTACAGGTTTATTAACCTTTTTGAAAGATAAATATTGTGTTTCAAAATACAAAATTCATTCACAAAATTAAATGAAGTCAATCAATAAAAAAAACACTAATTCAAATTCCATTAAAAAAGCATAGCAAATAATCGCTATGCTTCATTTCTTTATAAATTTAATTTTAATTAGTTCTCTCTTAATACATATTCATCATACTCAATCTCAAATCTCAGTTTGTGTTTCGATTCTTCTTGAGCAAGTGATAAAAAGACATCTCTCATAGGCTCATTTTCAGCTCTTATGGCTAAATCATAATATAATTTAAAGGCAGCTTTTTCCTTTCGCATCGCCAAAACAAGCGCTTCAGAATAACTCATATCGGGTATTGCTTTCACATCAACCATGTAATCGCTAATTTTCAGATCTTCTATTTTTTTAGGTTCCACTTTAAATGAACCTTCTTTTTTAATTTTTGTTAACCGAGCTTTATGTTCGATCTCTTCTTGTGCAAATGAAGTAAATACATGTCGCATATCTTCAGTCTTTGCATTAGTTGCCAACTGATTATAAAAATCGACTGCTTCTTGCTCTGCATTTATAGCAAAATCAAGAACATCATCAATTGAATTAAACTTTTTCATGTTGATTTATTTTAGTCTTTTAAACATTATTCGTTTTGAAAAGCAAGTACTTTTTAATTTTTTATCAGTTCAAATGAACTTTTAAAATGCTCATCAAAGTATTTAACAACAAAGTCGCAACCATGTTTAAAGAGTTTATTCAAATTATCCTTCTCGGTATAAATGAATTGATAGTTTCCTTTATGATCAATCTCGGCTAATAGTTCAAATATTTCCTTTCTGATATCATCAACAGTATCCATTTTTGAATCTGAAAACTGATTTAATATTTGTGCTAACTGCATAAAATTTTCCTTCTCCACTTTACCCTTGAATTGCTTTTCAAATACCTGAATATTTTTTTGAGTATTTGTAAAACTTCCTGATGTTTCAACGGGGAAAGTAGCAGGAAGAATCAAATTAGCATTTTTGGCTGTTTCTGTCATAAAATAATCCTGAACCATAACAAATTCTGCATCGGCAAACCATTTTTTAACTTTTGATTTATCAATAGCACATCCAATAGGATCTTCACCAAAGATATAGAAATTTTTGATCAGGCTTTCATTCAATAACTCTTTCGTGCATTTACTGCCTTGTTCTGGTAATTTATTAACATTCCATTTCTTAGCTAATTTCTTAGCAAATTTCTCATCAGCTAAATCAATATATCCAATACCATTTTTCGATGAAATACCCATATCAAATAATCCCTGTGAATTATTCTTTTCTTTTAATGATATTAATCCATTTGCAGTTTTTCCTAATTTGCCTGTTATCATTGCTAAGTTAAACAGTTCCCTGCTTACATTTGAAGAAACTTCTTTTTCAGAGAATACTAAAACAGCATTGATCTCATTGTTATAATTTACAGCAAACTCCTCGATAACACTTTGACAACAAACACCAGATTCAGCCACCAGGCTTTCAAAGCTTTCTTTTGCCAGTTCTTTTTTATATTCTTCAAAACCAGAACAGTTATCTTTTATGAATAAAGCGTTTTGTAGTCCTTTTTCTAATAGCTTATAGTTAACTGCTTTAACAAAATGGTAATATGATTTTACTTTAAGTGTTTTATTCACCTTATGCTCTAATGCACTAAGTTCCTTATTTGTAATCAGTTCAACCGGAACATTTTCAGTTTCGCGAGCATTATTAATCATAAAACTAACCACAGCATTATCCATGTTTACTTCTGATCCTAACAAATAAATTCTACTTGCATCCTTTATTTGCTCAAAAGGTACATTAGCTAATGAATTATTGCTGTACCATCTGCCCTGACCTACATAATGGAAACTTGAAATATTATTTGTCTTTGCTCCTACTCTGGCAAGTTTCTGAATCAAATACATTTCCTCATTACTCAATCTTGCTCCTGCGAAGAATCCATTTTCATCAGGATCTGCTCCTTTTATTTCATCAGCAATAACATCAAATGCTTTACTCCAGCTAATAACTTCGAATTTGCCATCCACTTTTAATAATGGCTGAGTTATTCGAGATGTATTATTCATGATTCCATAACCGAACTTTGGAAAACGACAAATATTACCATCTTTATTGATTTGCCCGTCTTTCCCAACAACTTTCCACACAAACTCAGATTTATGTTGATATTCAAGTTCACATCCTACAGAACAATAATTACATAAGGTATTCACTGAATCCAGCTTAACAGGTCCTGGCTTAAACGAAACATTTTCAGTAATTGCTCCGGTAGGACAAGTTGAAATGCACAATCCACATGATTCACAATCTGTTTCGGTTAGTGATTTACCCATGCTTGGTGCAACATAAGTATTAAAACCTCGATTTACCAATCCCAATGCATTTGCACCAACCACTTCTTTACAAATCCTTACACAACGGGCACAAAGAATACATTTATTATTATCTATTTCGATAAAAGGATGCGAGAAATCCAAATCATATGCATGAAAATCACCTTCGAAATGTTTTTGATCAGCGTTATATTCAGTAGAGTATTTTTTAAGATCACAGGTATGAAACTCTGTACATCCACACTCAAAACATCTTTCCGCTTCGTGTTTAGCAATCTTTTCATCAGTATAACCTAACTCAACTTCTTTAAAATTTACCCGGTCATCAGCTGAAAGAACAGGCATTTCTTCTCGAATTTGATTTTGATACCTGCCTAAAAAATCACTTGATGTTAAGTCTTTGAAGTTATCTCTGCGACTAATGAATTGTTTTGGTTCCGGTTCTAATGGTAAGCCCATAAGATACTGATGACAACTACGACTTGCAGTTTTTGCCTGAGCAACAGCTTCAATAATTGTGGCCGGACCTGAAACACCGTCGCCAGCAGCAAAAATTGATTTTGCACCAGTTTGTAAGGTTTGCTTATTTGCATCGATATCACCCCAGCGATTCACTTCTAATTTACCATCAGTAGCAAATTGGTTTATATCATCCAGAAAATTAACTTCTGTTTTCTGTCCAATAGCTGCTAATGCGTAATCCAGTTCAATATCAAACTCCGAACCTTCAACAGGAACCGGTCGACGACGACCTGATGCATCGGGCTCGCCTAATTCCATTTTAATGCAGGTCATTGATTTTAATTTGCCATCCTTATCCTTATTTACTTTAGTAGGATTCGTCAGAAACATATATTCAACACCTTCGATCTTAGATTCATGAATTTCTATAGGATTTGCAGGCATCTCCTTTTCAGTACGTCGATAAATTACATATACTTTTTCTGCACCACATCGTAAAGATGTTCTGCAGCAATCCATGGCTGTATTTCCACCTCCAACAACTGCAACAGTTTTACCTGTAAAATCATATTTCTGACCCGTCATTTCCATATTTCGAAGGAAATCTATACCCGAAAATACATTTTCCGCATCGTCACCTTCACAACCGATTAAAGTTCCTCGTTGTGAGCCAATTGTTAAAATCACTGAATCATATTCATTCTTTAGCTCTTTATAGCTTAAATTATCTCCTAATTTTTTATTGTAAAAGATATTGGCACCCAATTCCGTTACAGCAGCTACTTCCTGGTCTAAAATATCATTTGGCAAACGATACTCAGGAATACCATAACGTAACCATCCACCTGGATTTGGATTAGCTTCGAATATATCACACTGATGTCCTTTTTGTTGCAAGAAATAAGCAGATGATAATCCACCAGGGCCTGCACCAATTATTGCAACTTTTTTACCTGTAGAAGGTGCAATTTCAGGAATATACCTTGTTTCTGACAACAAATCCTGATCGGCTGCAAAGCGTTTCATATAATCAATACCAACAGCAGTACCTTCATTTAAATAATTACGATTACATGCTACTTCGCACGGACGAACACATACACGTCCACAAATTGCAGGTAATGGATTAACTTCTTTAATTAATCCAATTGCTTCACTGTAAAGTCCTTTTTCGATTAATGAAATATAACCTTGAACATCAACCCCGGCAGGACAGGTTTGCTTACAAGGGGCTTCACAGTCGGCATAATGATTACTAACCAATAAATCCAATGCAGTTTTACGAGCCAGTTTAACTTTATCATTTTCTGTATTTACTTTCATTCCTTCCTGTATTTTGGTTGAACAGGATGGTTGCATGCCTTTCAATCCTTCTACCTCCACAACACATACAAAACATGAAGAGAACGGTTTTAACCTTGGATCGTTGCACAAAGTTGGAATTTCAATTCCATTTTTTCTGGCTAACTGAAGAATTGTTTCTCCAGGGTTTCCTTTAACATTTTTTCCGTTAAGAATTATATTTAGTTGATCGCTCATTTTCTTTTCTAATTTGGTTAACGATTTTAATTTATCATTTAAAAAGTTTGAAATTATGATAAAATAATAGCATCAAACTTACACTTGCTGAAACACATCCCGCACTGTATACATGCATCCTGATGGATTGAATGCACTTCTTTTCGTGCTCCGTCAATTGCGTTAGTAGGACAATTCTTCGCACAAACCGTACAGCCTGTACATTTATCTATATCAACCGTATAAGTAAGTAGTTTTTTACAATTCTTAGCAGGACATTTTTTATCAACAATATGAGCTTCATACTCATGTCTGAAATATTTAATTGTTGTTAAAACAGGGTTTGGTGCTGTTTGTCCTAAACCACAAAGTGAATTATCTTTAATCTGATATGCAAGTTCTTCCAATTTTTCAATATCCCCTTCTTCTCCTTCACCTTGAGTAATTCGAGTAAGAATCTCCAACATTCTTTTTGTACCAACACGACAGAAAGTACACTTCCCACATGATTCTTTACAGGTAAAATCTAAAAAGAAACG
>DMBU01000035.1 GCA_003446015.1 Bacteroidales bacterium
GGGGCAATAGAAGAAAATCAATAAGTTCATTATGCATAAAAGCGGACATACATATAATTCAATCAATAAAATTTCATTTTTCTTTTTTTAAAATCTATTGTTTATTTTTACTCGGATTAAAACCTGAAAATTATGTTTGCTCAATCGCTGGACTTCTTAGATGAAATACGATTAAACTTTAATCCTCAAGGATTATTCTTTTTAAACATTACACTTGCTTTTGTTATGTTTGGTGTAGCTCTTGAGCTAAAAACAGAACGGTTTAAAAAAGTATTTTTAAATCCTAAACCTGCTATTGTAGGAATAACTGCCCAGTTTATCATTTTACCTCTATTAACCTTAGGATTGGTTTTGGCTCTTAATCCGGCACCAAGTATAGCCTTAGGGATGATATTAGTAGCAGCCTGCCCTGGAGGAAACATTTCAAATTTCATGACTTCTTTAGCCAAAGGCAATACTGAATTATCTGTTACTTTAACTGCTGTAGCCGATTTTTCAGCTTTAGTAATGACTCCGTTTAACTTTGCTTTCTGGGGGGCTGTTTATGCCGCGATATATTCTAAAGGGTCAGGATTAATAATTCCTATTGAAATAGATCCTGTAGAAATGTTTAAAACCATGATCATTTTATTAGGCATACCTTTAACTATCGGGATGTTGTTCGCATATAAATTCCCTAAAGTAACATCTAAAATTGTAAAACCAATAAAGATAGCTTCTATAGTTATTTTTGCAGCTTATGTAATTGCAGCTTTATCATTAAACTGGGGATATTTCTTAAAATATGTTCATCTCATATTTTTAATTGTTTTAATTCACAATGCTCTCGCCCTTACAACAGGGTTTTCGCTTGCTAAAATTTTTAAGTTAAGCAGGAATAACATTCGAACCATAACAATTGAAACAGGAATACAAAACTCAGGACTTGCTCTTGTGTTAATTTTTAATCCAAAACTATTTAATGGACTTGGAGGGATGGCTTTTATTGCTGCCCTTTGGGGTATTTGGCATATTATTTCAGGTTTAGGAATTGCCGCATATTGGTCCAGAAAACCTATTTTATAATCTATTAACGAATAAATTATGGCAGTAAGCAGAGAATCTATCGAGAAAAAAAATCTCGTGTATAGTTTACTAAAACCTTATGTTGACAGAGTTACAAAAATATATTTTAGAACCACCGTTTACAATTATGAGAATGTACCTAAAGATGAGATTTTAATTTATACGCCAAATCATCAGAATGCTTTAATGGATGCGTTGGCAATTTTAGCCACGAATAAATCAGAACCTGTATTTTTAGCACGTGCCGATATATTTAAAAAGAAAACCATTGAAAAGATTTTAACTTTTCTGAAGATTTTACCTATATATAGAATTCGCGACGGAAAAGAAAGTTTGGGAAATAATGAGGCTATTTTCCGAAAAACCATTGACGTGTTAAAAAATAAAAATGGATTAGTCATATTACCAGAAGGCACTCATGCAGGATTTAGAAAGTTAAAAACATTAAAAAAGGGTATTTCGAGAATTGCTTTTGAAGCAGAAGAATCAAATGATTTCAAATTAAATATAAAAATTATTCCTGTTGGTTTAGATTGGAGTAATTACATTAATTTCAGAAGTAGATTGTTTGTCTATTATGGAGAACCGATTAGTTTATCAGACTTTTATGATGAGTATAAACATAATCCTCCACGCGCAATGAATCTGCTTCGTGAAAGACTGTCTGTTGAATTAAAGAAATACATGATTCATATCGAAAGTGAAGAGTATTATGACATGTTTGATAAAATCAGATATATCTATCTTCCCGAAATGATAAAAAAGATGGGATTCAAGAATAAAAAACAGCCCAATCAACTCTTTGCACAGCAAAATATTATAAAGAAATTAAATGATTTTGTTGATCATAAACCAGAGGAAACAAAAGAATTAAATGAAAAAACAATCCGATACTCGGAACTCCTTAAAAAACTAAACTTCAGAGATTGGGTTATTCAAAAAGGGAAATTTTCAATTGCCAGCGTTTTTATACAAGCCTTACTTGCAATTTTGCTGTTACCTCTTTATATCGTAGGTGGGGTTTTTAACTATTTACCTTATAAAATACCTGTGTGGGCTACAAAAAAGGTAAAAGACCCTCAGTTTCTAAGCTCTTTTCGTGATGTTATTGGAATGATTCTATTCCCAATTTATTACATTATACTTACTGTTATAGGCTTGTTCGTTTTAAGCCCTAAATGGCTGGTTATTCTTATACCTGTTATTATGCCGTTAATGGGATTATTTGCATTTCATTATTATATTGAAGTGAAGAAGATATTCTCTCGATTACGGTTCATTTTTAAGACCTGGTTTAAGAACAAAGATTTAATCGAGCTTAAGAATCTTTATAATTATATTGTTCAAACTATGGATAATATCACAAAATAAAAAAGGGTGTCCAAGAATACTTTGTGTATAACTTTGCGTCTCCTTTGTGAAACTCTGTGTAACAGTATTTTGTCATTATACCACAAAGGATCACGAAGTCCACACAAAGGGGCACAAAGAATTATAATTAGTAGATTTTTACATTTTTTTAGGGGACACTCTCTTACTTATGACATTTTTCTTCTATCTATAAGAATAGGCTATCCCATAAAGTGTTGTTGCAGGGATTTCACCAAAAGCTACATTTGATTTTTTCTCAATAATTAAAACAATATCAGCATTTACTAATGCGGCTTTTCTTCTAAGTACGATAATTGCAGTTCTTTCAAGTGATTTAGGAGTTGCATAACCTTTATCACTGCCTTCTGATTTAGCCTCGAGTTTAGCAACTTCAATTAAGCCTTCAACATCATCGGGATCTTCTGTTACTTTCACCTTTCGGTAATCGCCAACCTCACGAACATCGGGAGCTGTTTCATTTAATACTTCAACCTTCCCTGATTTATATTCTATCTTATGTACTAATCGTTGATCCATTTTATTTACTTTTGAATCTCCAGGTAAAGAATAGTATAAGTCGTTTAAATATATGCGTTTTACATCAACAAACATTTTAGTACCATCATGTTGGAATATAACATCTGATTTTTTAGTTGTTACAGAACTTTTACTAGTATCCTTTTCTGAAACCTGATTTTGATTTGTAGAATCGTTTTGGTCAGGATAAATAACCTGAGCATCTACATAAATACTTATCCAAAAAAAAGAAATCAGAATAAAAATTAGCCTCTTCATAATCAATTGTATTAAATGATTCTACAAAAATACCAGTTTAATATAAAAATTCAAGTTAAGTGATTATTTATTCTATTTAAAAGCAAAATAAAAAAGCTGTTCCTTCCGAAACAGCTTTTATATATCAGTATAGCTTTTCTATTTCAAATTTTTCTTTTGAATAAAATCATTAACCGCTTGTTTTAAATCAGGCTGACCAATTTCTTGCAAGTCATAACCTACTTTAACAGTTGGTTTCTTAATTTTAACAATTCTGTTTAAATCAATTGGAGTTGCAATAACAACAACATCGCAAGGAGTTTTGTCAATTGTAGCTTCCAAATCTTTTATTTGCTGATCACCATATCCCATTGCTGGTAATAAAGTTCCAATGTTTGGATAAATTCTGAATGTTTCAGCTAATTTACCTACAGCAAATTCTCTAGGATCTACTAATTCTGCAGCACCACATTTTCTTGCAGCAACAGTTCCAGCTCCAATTTTCATTTCACCGTGAGTTAATGTTGGTCCGTCTTCAACAACCAACACTCTTTTACCTCTAACGAGTTCAGGTTTGTCAATTGTTAATGGAGATGCGGCATCAACAACAATTGCATTAGGATTAACTTTTGCTATGTTTTCACGAACAGTTTGAATATCTGCTGCATCAGCAGAGTCCATTTTGTTAATAACAACATAATCAGCCATACGTAAAGTAACTTCACCAGGATAATATGATAATTCGTGTCCTGGTCTGTGTGGATCAACTACAGTAACCATTAAATCTGGTTGATAAAATGGAAAGTCATTGTTTCCACCATCCCAAAGAATAACATCACAACCATCTGGATCATTTTCAGCAGCTCTAACGATTGCTTCATAATCAACTCCAGCATATATAACATTTCCACGAACTACATGTGGTTCGTACTCTTCCATTTCTTCGATAGTACATTTGTGTTTTGCTAAATCTTCAACTGTAGCAAAACGTTGCACTTTTTGAGCAACTAAATCACCATAAGGCATTGGATGACGAATAGCAACTACTTTTAATCCTTGTTCCATTAATAATTCAATGATTCTGCGTGAAGTTTGCGATTTACCACAACCTGTACGAACAGCACCAACAGCAATAACTGGTTTAGTACTTTTAATCATGGTTTTACCAGGACCTAGTAATACGAAGTTTGCACCAGCAGCATTAACCATTGCACCAATGTTCATCACTCTTTCATAAGGAACATCACTGTATGAAAATACGCAATCTTCAACGTTCAAATCCTTAATTAGCTTTTCCAAATTATCTTGAGAATAAATAGGGATTCCAGCAGGATATAAACTTCCAGCTAATTCAGCAGGATATTTTCTTCCATCAATATCTGGAATTTGAGCAGCTGTAAAAGCTACTACATTATAATCAGCGTTATCTCTGTAATACGTATTAAAATTGTGGAAATCTCTTCCAGCGGCTCCGATAATTAATACATTCTTCTTAGCCATAATTCCTCCTTTTTATTTTTTTAGTTAATTTTAAAATTGTCCAACAAAGTTAAATTTTAAAGCAAGATTTCATAATTTAAAGCTATAAAGTTTAAAAAACGCTTATCTTAACTTTTTTTATTAATCGCCTAATTCCATGACAATTACAGGAATCCAGATGATATTTCAAAAACATGTTAAGAAACATATTGAAAAACAAAAATAGTGATTAAGGGTTTAGATAATTAATTAAAAACACAATTTAAATTAGTATCATAATCAATTTTTTATTAAAATTACATGAATGAACTATCTGGCTCACATATATCTTTCGGGTAACATTGATGAAGTTAAAATTGGCAACTTTATTGGTGATTATGTAAAGGGTGGTGCATTTCATATTTATCCTGAAAAAATAAAAAAAGGAATTCTTCTTCATCGATTTATTGATTCATTTACCGATAAAAATACATATACCCTTGATGCCAAAATACTTTTTGCTCCAAAATACAGGAAATATTCAGGTATTGTAATAGACATACTTTACGACCATTTTTTAGCCAGTAATTGGAGTCGATATTCATTTGAACCTCTTGAAGTGTTTATTGATAACTTCCACGATTTACTTATTAAAAACAACAACATGCTTCCTACGGAAGTACAAAATATGGTACCAAGACTTATACAGAATAAAAGGTTGCTTTCGTATAAAGATATTGAAGGAATCAGGTCTGTATTAAGCACCATGTCTAAATTTACATCTTTACCCGACTATTCAGATTTTGCAATTGATGTATTAAAAGATCATTATGAATTCTTAAAACGAAACTTCTTCTTGTTTTTCTCAGACATAACCTATTATATAAAAACTGTTCACAATGTAGATATTAAAGGTGTTTGAGCCTTTATGCAAGTATAGCAGCTTTTATATTTGTTCATTTTTTAATACCTTTGCAATTCCTAAAATCCTTTTTAGTTTATTCCTGTAGGATTTAATTATGCTGCTATCAATTTCGAATTAAGTAAGAATGCAGCTTTGTTTTTGAAGTATCTAAATATATCGTAGAAATGGTTTATTATTCGGCAGAAGAAAAAGTCCAAATCAGTCATAAATCACAAGTCAAATTAAAACAAATACTTGATGAAAATCCCCGTTTAAAAGAAATCTTATTAAATTCCAAAAATGAAAATGATGTTAATACTTCTATTTATAGTTGGGCAGAATCTGAGTTGAAGAAAAATGAATTAGCTTATAAATACTATAAAAAAGAAATCTCAGGGCGAAAAGTTTTTGAAAAAATTAAGTGGCAGGAAGTTGCTGCGATTAGAATACTTGATTATATTGATCATACGAATAAAGTTTATAGCGACCTTAATGTGCGTGGGCATAAGAGAACCAACACTCCTTTTAAAATTTTATGGTTAGCAGCTACAAATGGAACTGGTGGTGGTAAGTACTACTTTTTTGCTGATATGCTGGAATTATTCAGGCAGTTTACCGGACAGAAAAAATACAAAACACCATCGAGAGAACATGTTAAAAACTGGATGGACAGACACCCATCAGGATTAGATGCGTCTATTATTAAGAAAAGAGAAAAGAATAAAACCCGAATAATAAAAATCATTGTTGATTTAATAGAAAATGAAAAAGTAAAAAGTACAAAATTCGTTTTTGAAAAGGGTTTGTCGGAACAAGAAAAAGTTGCAAAAGTTAACGAGTGGTGGGGTAATAAATCTTTTCATTTAAAATTTGCAATTAGAGATCCTGAACTTTTAAACAGGATGTTAGATTATTCTTTAGATCATGAAACAATGTCGACTTTTCGTGAAGCTAAAGAAAAAGGGATTCCTTTCTTTGTGAATCCATATTACCTGTCTCTGTTAGATACTGAAAAAGGTAAAAAAACTTATGCTGATGCAGCAATTAGAGACTATATTATTTATAGTAAGGAATTAGTTCACGAATTTGGTCATATAGTAGCCTGGGAAAAAGAAGATATCGTTGAATTAGGAAAACCAAATGCTGCAGGTTGGATTCTCCCGTCAGTATATAACGTTCACAGACGTTATCCTGAAGTGGCAATTCTAATTCCTGATTCTATGGGAAGAGCATGTGGAGGTTTGTGTGCCTCATGTCAGCGCATGTATGATTTCCAAAGAGGCAATCTGAATTTTGATTTGGAGAAACTAGAGCCAACAGAAAAATGGCCTGCTAAACTTGAACGCTTGTTAAGCTATTACGAAAATGATACCCAGCTAAGAGATATTTTAATTACAGGTGGTGATGCTTTGATGAGTTCTGATTTGTCTTTACAAAGAATCCTGGATGCAGTGTATGAAATGGCATTCCGTAAAAGAGAAAAAAACAATTCACTGGAAAATGGTAAAAAAAATGCCGAAATATTACGAGTAAGATTAGGTACCCGGCTGCCCGTTTATTTACCACAAAGAATAACCAATGATCTCATAAAGATACTGAGTCTTTTTAAAGAAAAAGCAACCAAAATTGGAATTCGTCAATTTGTTATTCAAACTCATTTTGAATCGGCAATGGAAGTAACTCCTGAAGTTAAAAAAGGAATAAGTAAGATTATAAATGCCGGATGGACAATTACTAATCAACAGGTTTTTACAGCGGCATCTTCACGAAGAGGTCATACCAATAAATTGCGTCAGGTCTTAAATGATATTGGTATTATCACCTATTATACTTTCTCTGTAAAGGGTTATATGGAGAACTATCATAATTTTGCAACAAATGCTCGTGCTGTCCAGGAACAACTCGAAGAAAAAAGAATTGGAAAAGTTCCTCAAAAATATATTGAGCTACTCAAAACCTATCAGCTAAATGCAAGTAATATGGTTGAAAATATTAATTACTTGCGTGAACAAGAAGATTTACCCTTTTTAGCAACAGACAGAAATGTTCTTAATCTTCCCGGAGTTGGTAAAAGCCTTACATTTAGAACTATTGGGATTACACGAAGAGGAAGAAGAATATTAAAGTTTGATCATGATTCAACACGAAACCACAGTCCGATTATTAATAATATGGATGAAGTAATTATTGTAGAATCCAAACCCATTGGTGAATATTTAAGGCAATTGGAACATATGGGAGAAAAAGCAGAAGATTACAGCACAATTTGGGGCTATTCAATAGGTGAAACCGAAAGCAGGTTTCCTGTTTTTGAGTATCCCAAATACACTTTTGATATTTCAAAAGAATTTTCGAATTTGAAATTGTAATTTCTTATAAGAGCTCTAGTCTACTTGCATCTAGCCTTAAGAAGATAAAAAGCATAATTGTAAATGCCCATAACGAAGATCCTCCATAACTAAAAAATGGCAAAGGTATGCCTATAACCGGAACTAATCCAATAGTCATTCCTATATTAATTACAACGTGGAAAAAGAGGACAGATACTACACCATAACCATAAATTCTGCTAAATACAGATCGCTGGCGCTCCGCAATTCCGATTAATCGATATAAAAAGAAAATAAAAAGCGATACAACAAAGAAAGTCCCTATAAATCCCCATTCTTCGCCTATTGTACAAAATATAAAATCGGTACTTTGCTCGGGTACAAAATTAAATTTTGTTTGTGTACCTCTTAAAAATCCTTTACCATCAAATCCTCCTGAGCCAATAGCAATCTTCGATTGATTTACATTGTATTCAACACCATAAGGGTCTGATTCCAGGCCTAAAACAACGTTAATCCTTTTCTGTTGATGTTCTTCTAAGATATTATTAAACACATAGTCAACCGAATAAGTAAAAAAGACAGACCCTAAAAGAAAAATCAGAAGTAAACCAACTTTTTTTATTTTATACTTAATTGCAAGTACAATATATATTATTGCAGATAATGCTAAAGCTAAAAGAAATATATAATAATACGACAGGCTTAAATCCAATAATTCATTTGCTCCATAAAATAACACTGTCCCTAAAAGTAAAATCCCAAATCCAATTCCCACCACTTTCAATCGCCTGTTTATAAACCAAAAAATAATGAATACTACCGCTATTGATAGCAATATTATGGTCAACTTTGTAAGAACCAATGCAAGGATAAAAAGAATAACAATAAAAAGCCCTAAAAACAAGATACTTTCAGATATTCCTTCACGATATAAAACTAATATAAACACAAAATAAACTATGGCAGAACCGGTGTCGTTCTGTAACAAAATTAAAACTGAAGGAAGTAATATAATTGCTGCAACTCTCAGGTATGACCTCAAGGTATTTATCTGAACATTATAAGAACTAAGATATCTGGCTAAAGCTAAAGCCGTAGCTATTTTAGCAAACTCTGCTGGCTGAATGCGAAAACTGCCTAATTCGAACCATGATCGCGCTCCATGAACTTTCGTTCCAAAAATCAACACAGCAATAAGCAAAAAAATCATTATTCCATAAACAAGGTATGCGAAGAAAGAGTAAAAATTTATATCAATTATAAAAATTAAAAATGCTAAGATCAGAGCAGCCCCAATCCATATAAGTTGTTTACCATACCGTTGCGAAAAATCAAAAATACTATGGTGCTCCTCATTGTAAACAGCTGCATAAATATTTAACCAGCCCATTAGAACCAGGATCAAATACATTGATACAGTCAGCCAATCAACATTACTCCATATATTTACTCGTCTCTGCATTATAATTTATTTTCGCATTTAAAATATATTGCTCCCACCAAGGAACAGAAATCGAATCGTTTAAATATTTTTCAATCAT
>DMBU01000091.1 GCA_003446015.1 Bacteroidales bacterium
ATCTTCCGACCATGACTGGATTAGTTCGTGCCTTTTTTTTATGCTATAACTGCTTTAGTATAATTCTTTTTCAGAAAAAAGTTTGGAATATTTTTTATCAGTACCCATTATGTGCTTTAACAACCAGTTCTTAAGAAAAGTTGCAAAATCAATTACGGCTGTTTTATTATCTTTTGAAACTGTAGTTTTAAATCCTTGTATTTGTTCAATAAACTGATCATGTTCGCCTTTATGTTCCTTAAAACCATTATAGCTATACAATTTCATAAATTTTTCTTCATAAGAAAAATGATAAACCGTATATTTCTCCAGCTCTTTAATTAAATTCCCAAGAAATTCATCTGTTATTCCTTTATAAAATTCATCATAAAGATTATTTATCATCTCAACCAGCTTTCTGTGCTGATCATCGATTGACGGCACTCCCACAGAGAAGCTATCTTTCCATGTAATAAAACTCATACTAATTTTAATTTATGTTTATAAAAACAAAAATATAAAAATATGTATATATATTTATTAATAAAGTGTTAAACTTGATCTAATTATTAAGGGAATGATTTATCTCACTTATTTCTTATTAAGTGGTTGGTCAACTCCAAGACCATATTTTTTGTCGTTACGTTTTAGCATGTATCCAAAAAACAAACCTAAAAATCCTAATGCTGCAAACATCAATATGGTATAAGTATAATTTAATGTTTCAGGATTACCCGGATTTGTTTTATCAAGAATAAAACCTGCAATAATTGGGAAACCCCATAGACCCAAATTTTGAATTGAATACATTAATCCATAAGCGGTTCCGATTTGCTTTTCGTCAACTAATTTAACCATAGTCGGCCACATTGCCGCAGGTACTAATGAGAATGAAATACCTAATAATATCATCGGAACGTATGGAGGGAAATTTGTTAAAGCAAATGTTAAATGAACGATCAGTAATACAAGAGACCCAAATGTCATAACCGAAGCAGCTCTGCCAAGTCGATCAATTAATGCCCCGAAAACAGGAGTAAAAATCATAGTTCCTAAAGGCAACAGGGATGTTATTCTTCCACTTACAACATCGGACAACCCAAATTTATTAGTGAAAAAATCAGGAGCAAATGCAACAAACGGAAAAACTGCTGAATAAAAAGTAACACATAATAAGGCAATAAAAATATAGGCTCTATTTGTTAAAATATCCCATACATCAGAAAATTTAAACTTATCTTTTTCAGTTAGTAAAACTTGCTTTTCGTTAACCTCTTTATCGTACTTTATATCAAAAAGCATATAAACGATAAATGCCAGTAATCCGACGCAAACTAATATTCCGGCAAGCCATACAGCTGTATCAAGTGTTTTACCACCATTTGCTAATACAGGAGATAAATTCAAAGCTGCAAAGGTCCCAAGTCTTCCAAAGGCCACTTTTAGACCAAATGCGAGAGCCAGATCTTTTCCTTTAAACCATTTTACAAGGATTTTACTTATGACAACAATGCTTGTTTCAGCTCCTAATCCATAAAAGAATCTACCTAAAAGCATCATTTTTAATTCAGGAGAATAATTAGGTAAAAAGGAACTCATTAAGCCATATCCTAAACCATCCTGATACAAATCTGATGCTCCATAAGCAGTCAAAACAGCCCCAAAAGCCATAAAGAAAATAAACATAAATCCTGTTCGGCGAATACCTAACTTATCTAAAATTACACCTCCAATAACAGCCATCAATAAAAAGGTGTTAGGTATAGAATAGAATGCCACAAATAATCCATACTGAGTATTGGAGAAGCTAAATTCCTGTACTAATAATTCCTTTAAAGTTGAGAAGGCATCGTAGAAATAATAATTAACTGATAATATAAATCCTACAAGAATGAGAATCCCCCATCGTAAATATTTTGATTCAGAAAACTTCTTTGACATAACAGCTGTTTTTTTTAAATTATGTGCTTACAAGTATACAAATAAAAAATAAAAAAGGCCGCCAATCCCGATAAGTATCGGGAGAGCAGCCCACAAAAATTTATTAAGAGTTTAACTCACCATATTAGGTAATTCTAGTCCGTAACCTTTTTTGCGATCTTCAACTTTAAGTAATAAAGCAAAAATAAGGGCAAGTAGTCCAAACCCGGTAAAAATCAACATAGGTAATGTATAGTTATAGGTATTTACTGTTAGTCCATCTCTTACAACTTGTCCTGTAATACAATATTCTTCAAGTACCCAACCAATTAGTGCAGGAACACCCATTAATCCCCAGTTCTGTACCCAGAAAATTAGAGCGAATGCTGTACCCAATTGTTTTTCAGGAATAACTTTAGTAACCGAAGGCCACATAGCAGAAGGAACCAATGAGAAACCTACTCCTAAAATCAGTACTAGTATAATAGCTATAATCCAATGATGAAGAAATGGAACTGAAAACAAAGCATGAACAGTGATAATTAATAAAGATCCAATGATCATGATGGTTGCACCTTTTCCTTTTCTGTCATACAAGTTTCCAAAGAAAGGGGTAAGTAAAATAGTCCCAAATGGCAATAAGGAAGGAATTGATCCAGCTAATTCTTCACTAACACCAAACTTGTTAATCATTAAGTCGGTAGCAAATTTTAAAAATGGGAAAACGGCAGAGTAAAACAACACGCAAAGAAAAGCAATATACCACCAACCCTTGTTTGTAATAATATGAAGGATATCTGACATTTTAAATGCATCTTCAGCTAATTCAGCTTCAGTTTTTTGTACTTCAGATGCGTCTAACTTTTTATCCATGAACATATACATAATAAAAGAAAGAAGTCCGATACAAAGCAAAATTAAACCTAGTAAAATTGGTCTTGAAACATCAGTAACACCAAAAGCTTTTGCAATTGGAACTGAGGTTGCAATGGCTAAACCTGTTCCTAAACGAGCTGTAGCCATTTCAAGTCCCATAGCTAAAGCAAGTTCTTTACCTTTAAACCACTTATAAATAATTTTAGAAACCGTAATACCTGCAACTTCCACTCCTACAGCAAAAATAGCAAATCCTAGTCCTGCAATGAAAACTTGAGCCGGAGCTTCAAACGAAAGAAACTTCCAGGTAATTCCATCAAGTGAATGCGTAGAAATAGCCCAAAATTTAATAGCAGTACCAAAAACCATAATAATTGTTGCCATTAAACCAGTAAATCTTACTCCCATTTTATCAAGGATAATACCACCTATGATAAGCATTCCCAAGAAAACATTGAACCAACCGTAAGCGCTGTTAAAGAATCCAAAGTCTGAGCTTCCCCAACCTAGTTTTCCTTCAAGTAATCCTTTTAAAGGTGCAGCAACATCAGTAAGGAAGTAGCCACAAAGCATTGTAAATGCAACTACAGCAAGAGCTGTCCATCTGGCAACTTTGGAATCTCTTAGAGTTTCTCTTATTTTTTCAGTCATAATTATGTAATTAGATTATTAATTTTCAAAAACATCTTGCGAATATAAAATAATTCGAGATTTAAAAAAATGATTTAATCCAATTAAAGAAGTAAATAATTAAAATCTTTTCAAAAAACTGTTCATAACATTCTCAAACGAAAAAAGCCGGCATATGCCGACTTATATATTACTATGTTAAATTTTAATTATTCTCTGATATAAATCCAGGAAGTTGGTTCAATAGCTTCGCGAGCTTTTCCTAACTCTGCAACAGCTTCTCTCCACGATTTAAAAGCACCAATACTTACCATTTGAAATTGATAACTATTTGTTAATAACTCTGTCTGGTAACCTTTTTTGCCAATATAATCATTATAAGCAGTTGCATATTTAGGTGTTTTAAAACTGCCAACTATGATATGAAATTTATATAATTTTCTTCGTTCTTCTTCTGCTTTTCTTATAGCTTCCTGTTTTGCCTGCTCTTCTTTTTGTTTTTTAATTTTAAGGGCTTGTGCAGCTTTCTGTGCTTTTTCTGTGCTATCTTTTTTCAATTGTTCTACCCTGGCAGCTTCTTCAGCACGTTTCTTTTTACCAAACATATTACATCCTGAACTAAGGACTACCAGCAAACTTAATACTACAATTATACTTCTCATAAAATAAAGATTAAAGTTAATTTTGAGTTATAATACAAAGATATATAAAAATACCAATGAGAATCAAGAATATTTGATATAAAAATCTGAATCTAAAATATTTATGCAATAAAGTTAAAATACATTTTAATACCGTCTGTTGCAACAAGCTGATAATCTGATATTTAAAATAAGTCCATTAGAATAAAAAATAGAAGTTAATATATTTTTAATGTTTTTTTTTAACTTGTGAAATCAAAATTTAACGCAAATAAGATGACAAGCATAATTGATCTTTTCGAGAAAAGTGTTGGTAAATACTCTGATAATCCGTTTTTATGGGAGAAAAAAACAACTAAATATGAAACATTAACTTACAAGGATGTTTTAGAACAAACCAGAATACTGGCAGCGGGTTTAATGAGTTTAAATGTAAAAAAAGAAGATAGAATCGCCCTTTTATCCGAAGGGAGAAATTATTGGGTAATAAGCGAACTTGCAATTTTATATACGGGAGCAATAAATGTACCTTTATCTGTAAAACTTGATGCTGGTACAGATTTGCGATTCAGACTTGAACATTCGGGAACAAAAATGATCATTGTTTCAAATGCCCAAGCTCAAAAAATTAAACAAATTAAAAACGAATTACCCGAACTGGAAAAGATTATTTATCTTGATCCTCAGGATAATTATGAAAAAAACGAAATTTTTATTGATGATGTTTTTGCATTAGGAACTAAGTATTTAAAGACAAATAGTGCTGATTTTGAAAAAGCAAAATCAGAAGTTAAACCAAACGATCTGGCTAATATAAGTTATACTTCAGGAACTACAGCCGATCCAAAAGGGATTATGTTAACACACCGAAATTATACAGCTAATGTTGAACAGGCTTGCAGTTTAATGGATATTCCCGAATATTATAAAACTTTATTAATTCTCCCCCTGGATCATTCTTTTGCACATACAGCAGGCATATACAGTTTTATGGCTTATGGTGCAAGCCTTGCTTTTGTTCAATCAGGAAAAACTGCAATGGAAACATTAAAGAATATTCCTCAAAATATTAAAGAAATTAAACCTAATATCCTGTTAAGTGTACCTGCTCTTGCTAAAAATTTCAAAAAGAATATTGAAAAAGGAATTCAGGATAAAGGAGCCACAGCAGAGAAATTATTCAATTTTGCTTTAAATCTTTCTTATAGTTACAATAAAGAAGGTTTTAATAAAGGTGGCCTTTTGCATCTTTGGAAAAAACCATTGATGAATCTTTTTGATAAAATTTTATTTAGTAAGATTCGCGAAGGATTTGGAGGGGAAATAAGATTCTTTATAGGAGGAGGAGCTTTATTGGATATTGACTTACAGAGATTTTATTACGCAATTGGGATGCCCATGTTTCAGGGTTATGGATTATCAGAATCGGCACCGATTATTTCATCTAACTCAATGAAAAGGCATAAACTTGGCTCATCAGGCTATCTGGTTTCAAATCTTGATCTTAAAATTTGTGATGATGATGGAAATGAACTTCCTGTTGGTGAAAAAGGAGAAATTATTTGTCGTGGGGAGAATATCATGGTTGGCTATTGGAAAAATGAAAAAGCTACCAGTGAAACTTTAAAAGATGGATGGCTTCATACCGGAGATATGGGATACATGGATAAAGACGGATTTCTTTATGTACTTGGTCGATTTAAAAGCTTATTAATTGGAAATGACGGTGAAAAATACAGCCCTGAATCTATTGAAGAAGCTTTGATTGAACAATCTAAATTTATTGATCAGTGTATGCTCTTTAACGAACAAAGTCCTTATACCGTTGGGTTAATTGTTCCAAGAAAAGAAGCTCTTAAGAAGTATGTGTCAGAACAGAACTTGACTATTCATTCAGTTGAAGGGAAAAAACTAGCACTTCAGAAAATTCAAGAAGAAATTGATGAATATAAAAAAGGTGGAAAATACGAAGGAGAGTTCCCTGAACGTTGGCTCCCCGCCGCAACGGCCATAATAAATGAAGCTTTTTCTGAAGAAAATAAATTAATAAATTCAACATTAAAAATGGTTCGAGGAAAAATTATTGAATATCATAAAGAAAGATTAGAATACTTATTTACTCCTGAAGCTAAAGAAATAATAAATATTAAGAACCTCGAAGAAATTTCAAAATTCTAGTTCCTACAAAGCCTGGAGAAAATTCCAGGCTTTTACACCTTTCAGCTTATCTTTATTCGATCAATTTTTACAAAATTTTCTTTCTAACAGGGCACGTATCATTATTTTTTAGTAACTTATCCAACTATTCTGAAACCATCTAAATCCTTTATTTATGTTTTCGAATTTAAGAATTACAGTTTTTACTTTTATACTGGTTGCTTGTTCTTCTTACCTCTTTTCACAAGACGGAACTCCTTTTATAACTCATTTTAAAGAATGTAAAGAAATTGAAACACAAAATTGGTCTATTAGTCAGGATAACCAAAACATCATGTTATTTGCAAATCGTAAAGGCATTCTCATTTTTGATGGGCAACATTGGGAAATAGTCAAACTTCCTTTTATTCCATTTGCACTTAATAAAAGTCCATACGATAATAAAGTATATGTTGGTGCAAATAACAACTATGGTTATCTGGAAAGAAATACTAAAGGCTTAATCGAGTACAAATCATTAAAGAAAGATTCATCTGAAATTGGAATTGTATCGAAAATAATTTTTACCGACACAACGATTTTCTTTTATGGGGAGCAAACAATAACTCGTCAGCTAATGAATAATCCTGACAGCTACAAAAGATGGGAGTCGAAAGATTCAGGGTATTTTACCGGTATGTTTAACAATCAAAAAAATACATTTATTAATGTTGCAGGTAAAGGTTTGTACAGACTGGAAAGCGATACACTCTTCCCTATTGTAACCGGGTTTTACACTGAAAACAGCGAGATTCTTTTTAGCTTACCTTACAATAAAACGAGAGTTTTAGTTGGCACTGATAATAGTGAATTATATACTTTCGATGGAATAAAATATTATAATTATGATATAAACGATGAAGGTTATTTGAAAGAAAGTATTTTGGCCGATGGGCAAATAATTTCGGACACATTATATGCATTCGGAACGTTATACGGTGGTATTGAGATAGTAAATAAAAAATCAGGAAAAATTGTTTATACAGTTAATTATCAAAACGGACTTCCTGATGACGAAATTTATGCCCTTGGACTCGATAATAATAATGGGTTATGGGTGTCACATGAATTTGGTGTTAGTAGGGTAGATTTTAATTTACCCATTAGAAATTACTCAACCTATCCGGGATTAAAGGGGAATCTTATTTCTACATTATGGCATAACAATGAATTATATGTTTCAACAAACGAAGGAGTATTTTATCTTTCTGAAGTTAAAGATTATAACGAAGTTGATGTATGGGTCAAATCAAGCCCTGCCATTCAAAAATCAGGAAAAAATATAAGTTCTCAAAATGATCAGAAAAAAGAGCCTGAAACTAAAAAACCAGCAAGAAAACTATTCTCAAGATTCTTTAATAAAAGAGATGAATCTTCAAAAGCAACAGAAAATGAAGAAATAGAAGCAACTACAAAAGAGTCCGCATCAAAACCAAGATATGTTAAAAAAACTGTTAGCAAATTAAAAGCAATAAACCATATCTATAAAAAAGTTGAAGGTCTAAATGAAAAATGCACCCAATTGGTATCAACTAAACATGGAATTTTGGTTGCCTCGAACAATGGTCTTTATCATATCGAAAGGCATAAAGCTTCAAAAATTGTAAGCAACAGGTATATCAACCAAATATCAAACCTTACTGATAAGAATAGCTATTTTATTGCAACAAATAATGGTTTGTTTTCTATTGTTTATGAAAAAAAGAAGTGGCAGCCTGAATATAATTTTATAGATTTCACAGAACCAGTTTATACTGTAACTATTTTAAACAAAAATCATGCATGGTTGGGAAGTGATAACTCAATTTATTCTTTTTCAATTGATTCTATCGGGAATCCTGAAGATTTAAAAAACTACAGGGCTAAAACCAGTTTCCCTGAAATTTATAAATTGGATTATATTAACGACACTTTATTTTTATTTCTTGAATCGGGATTATTTTATCTTAATCCAAAATCAGATTCAATTGTTAAATACAAAACTGATTTTCTGAATTCCGAGTCGAATTTTAGGTTTGGTTTATATCAACCAGGATTACCTTGGATAAAAGATGGCAACAATTGGATTTGTTTTAATTCAACTAATAAGTGGTCGGATCAGGAGATATCTTTTTTTAAACTTTTTGATGATATTTCTTCAATTATTTCAGACGATAATCAGAATTTATGGATTATAAACAATAATAATCAGTTGTATAAGATAGATCATTCAAAATTCAGATATATAACACCTGATTTTAATGTATTCTTTAATAAGATTAAAAACGAAAAAGAAATTCTGTTTGATCTTTCTGATTCGAAATTTGATCCTGAAAATAATGCTATTTATGTCCGGATTATTGCTCCTTATTATGTTAAGAAAAATTCAACACAGTATCAATATTTTGTTGAAGGCTTAATGAACGATTGGTCTGTGTGGAGTACAAATCAAGATGTTAACTTAATTGTAGAATCAGGAAACTACACGCTACATGTAAGAGCAAAAGATATATGGGGCAACAGGAGTGAAATTAAGTCATTAAAATTTATTATTGAACCACCATTTACTGAGAGTAAAATATTTTATATCCTAATTGGTATTATAATAATTGTATTGTTTCTATTTATTTCAAAAATCAGAGAACGTAAGTTGCAATATGATAATAAGATATTAGAACAAAAAGTAAAAGAACGTACGATAGAAATACAAGAAAAAGCAGAAGAAATTGAAGTGCAACGCGACGAAATAACCATTCAGCGTGATGAGATATTAACTCAAAAAGAGGAAATTACCGCCAGTATAACTTATGCTAAACGAATCCAAAATGCAGTTTTACCTTTAAAAGATCATTTTGAAAAAGCTTTTAGTGATCACTTTATTTTATTTAAACCAAGAGATATTGTTAGTGGAGACTTTTACTGGATTGCTGAAGATAAAGACAAACTCTATTTCACTGCTGCCGATTGCACAGGTCACGGTGTTCCGGGAGCTTTTATGAGTATGCTGGGAATTTCGTCGTTAAATGAAATTTATGGTAACGAAAACAATGGAATTACAGCTAACAGGATACTTAATCTCTTGCGTGAAAAGATAAAATTCTCGTTACATCAAACCGGGAAAGAAGGTGAAAATAAAGATGGAATGGATATGGCGATGTGCATATACCATAAAAATAAAAATTTACTTGAATATGCAGGAGCGTATAATCCTTTATATTTAATTAGAGATTGTGAGTTGCAAGAATATAAAGCCGACAGAATGCCTATCGGAATATACCATGTAGAAAAAGACACATTCACAAATCACGAGATAAAAATTAAGAAGGGTGATATTATTTATATATTCTCAGATGGCTTTGTTGATCAGTTTGGAGGACCTGCACAAACAAAATTTAAAAGCATGAATTTGAAAAAACTATTGCTGGAGATCTGTAATAAACCAATGGAGAATCAAAAAGAAATTCTGGAAGAACGTTTTAATAAATGGAAAGGTAACTTGGATCAAATTGACGACATCATATTTATAGGAATAAAATTCTAATTAAAAGAGTTGTCCTCATTTAATATTCACGAATTAATACTTTTATTCTTTGTCCCTGTGAACTGTATCAGGAGAGAATGCAGGTAAACAAATGGCTACATATTCTGCACCACCTGCAAAAGGTGAGCTATATTGCACCCACTCGTTTTTACCAATTAAAATTGCCTGTCCTGCAGTTATATTATATTCTTCATGATTTGTTTTAACCTTTAAAGATCCTTTCAGTACTACTGTATATTCGTCAAATTCTGGTTTTTGGCCAGGCTCTTCCCATCCTTGTGGGCTTGTCATTTTTGCAATACTTACATTAGAATCTTTGCTATTTACTCTTCCAAAAAATTCTTCAATAATCTTACCTTCAGTTCCAGCGGCTTCAATAACTGAAGCTTCTTTAATTAACTTAATCATCTCTGTTTTAGGTTTTATTCAAAATACTCAAATGCATCTATAATATCCAGGTAAACTCCGTCAAATCCTGAACTCAGAATTTTATCGAGGTACGCGTTTGAATTTCCATAGATTACATTTTGCCATTCGGTTTCCCAGTAACGCACCTTATAATTACCTTCCCAATCAGGGTTTTCAGCTTCGATCCAATCGGGTAAAGTAGTATTCCATTCACTTTGCCAATAATACCTGTAATCTTCAGCCTCACCTATACTCATGTAAGAAATAACTAGACGAGAGCCACCATTTAATTTAGTTTTCAATTGTGCAACATCGTTAAATGTTAAAATTTCTTCGTTAAAGAAACAATCTATAATTATTGCATCATAGTTAGTTCTTGAAACAGCTTCGAGAAAGGCTTGCTTTGATGCATAGTTTTCAGGGTTTAACAAATAGAGAAAGTTTTTAGCATCTGACAATGTTGCAATATCCAGATTGTTCACATTAAAAATTTGTAAAGGATAATCAGGAATTACATTTAACTCACGATCTGGTGCTGCAAACGAAATAAATCCTTTTATTTCGTTTTGCGAATATGAATCATCCATTTTTGATTCTGTCCAGCAATAATCGGTTGTTAATACTTCAACATTGTTATTCTCACAAATATCGAGATAAGCTATCATGTAATCCTTTTCTGATAAAGGAGTTGCAACATTATCATCATCGTAACCATAATATAAATCTTCGCGCCCCACTCCATCAATGGCATTTAAATATGTTGAAACGGGAGTCCCATCCTCTTCACCATTAATTGTCACCAGCTCTTGACCATTTTGAGGAATAACAATAAAATTGGCATTCTCGGCTTTTGCATATTGGCTAATTTGAATAACAAAATCACGCATTTCCTGTCTGAAATCAACATCGCCATAATCGGGAGTTTCCTCATCGTCTGAACACGATAATAAGGATAATAATCCTGCAATTAAAAATATTTTATATTTCATAATCCCCGTTTTTTTTGTGGTAAATAGCAAATTACAACTAAAAACCCTTTAAACAAATTAATTACTATAAAATCCTTTTGCAGTAAACGCAAGCATAGCAATAACAACAATACTTAGAATAAATGAATAAATCATTAATGCACCAAAGGTCTTAAAAAAAGCACCTATATATTTTCTATTGTAAAAGCGCTTAATTCCCACCATTAAATAAATTGGGATTCCTAACATTAATAATGCCTCGTTTCCTGAAAATTTTTCAGGGACAATCAATCTTAATATCATGACAATGGATGATATTCCAAAAATAAATGAATGAAAATTAATAGAGAATATAAGATGCTTAACATATAACATTCTTGATTTCCATAATATCATGGCTAAAATCAATGCAAAAAACGGCATAAGTACAAACAAGGTATATGAAAGATTCTTCAGGAATCTACTTACGAATAATTTCTGGTTTTCGCTGGCGTTAATTGCACCAATCACCATCTGCTTTAAAGGTTCTGAATTAGTAGAATCATTCAGAACTTCCTGTTTAATTTTTTCTTTATCAAAATTTGAAAAATTTTCAAGAATGATGTCTGAATTGTTTTGAATACTGTCCTCTCCATTGAAGGTATACTCACCTTTAATATTCATGCTAAGAGTATCTCCATGTAAACCAGAAACAAGTGATGCCTGATTCTTAGTTGGGGTCTCATTAAACTTAATTATATTTTTGGATTTATCGGAACCTGTATATTGAATAAGAAAGAAAAAAAGAATACTAAAGAACATGTACATTCTCATTGGTGGAACATACTTTTTACGACGCCCATTAAAATATTCCTGAGTTAAAAACCCCGGTTTTGTAAAAAAGGGAAGCAAGGTTTTTAATAAGCGAATATCCAGATTAATGGAATCAAATAAATCACCTACAATTTCTTTTATGGGTTTATTAAAATCTTTATTTGATTGCCCACAACTGGGACAAAATCGTCCTACTTCTGTTTCACCACAATTAGGACAAATAATAAAATCGTACTTGGAAACTTCCTGACTTTTTTTCTCTATCTTTTTTAAATCTTCACCTTTGGCCATAAAACATCATCATTTTTTTTGCGAAATGAAAGTAATACAATCTATGAAATATTTAAAATAAATTTTAGGATTAGTTTAATTTCACGAATTTTTCTCCATGTAATCGACGCTTTAATATCCTTTTAAGTTCCCGTTTTGTAGGTTTTAGAAAATACTCCTTTTCATCGTTAACGGAGTCAGTATAAACTTCTATGGAGGTAATATTTTTTATGAATCTTAAATCATCATCGGTAAGTATATTATCAAATTCGAGGGTATCTCCCATTAATTGAATAACTTTTACTTGCCAATACTCGTTGGAATCTTTAAAATTCAAGAAATAGTAATTCTTGTAATATCTTAATAATTGGTTCTCTGATACTTGAAACACATTTTCGTCTTTACTTGAGTAAACCTTAACAGAATCACCAAAAGATTTTATTGTAATATTCCAATTCTCGGTAAAAGTAAATGAAGTATCTTCCGATATAGTATCCCCTATTTCTTCACGGAATTCTGTTTTTGATAAAATTAAATTTTCGCGATACTCTTTAATAATTTTATCAGACTCAATACTAATAACAGCAGAGTCATAAACCGACATGTATTTACCTAATATACTAGCTGAAAAACCATCAAGATTTGTTGAATTTTCAGGCTGAGGTACTTTAAACCAAATATATGGCCCACAACTTAAAAGTAATAAAAGAGCTACATAAATAACCAATTTTCTTTTCATTCTTACTCAATTGATTTAATGTATGTCCTTTTTTATGCATAATGAGTTATCTTGATTTTCTTCTATTGCCCCCTGCCCTAAAGGGTGAGAAGAAAATCAATTACTCCCTTTAGGGTTCGGGGCAAATAATTGATTTCCTGAGAAATAATAGTTTAATATGCATAAAAGCGGACAACCAAAATTCATTTTTAACCAATTTACAAATTAAAGCTCATAAAATAAATTTATTATGAAATAAAAAAGGAGCTGCACAAAATGAACAGCTCCTTACTATCAATTTAATTTTTTTATTTTTTTGGAATATTCTTTAATGTTTCAATTAAGAAGTCGTAAAACATTCCAACCGTTTTAATATTTACTTTCTCATCAGGAGAATGAGGAAAACGGATGGTTGGTCCGAATGATATGGTATCCAGATTTGGATAATTTTCCATGATAATTCCACATTCCAGTCCTGCATGTATTGCTTTTATCTCTGGAACTTTTCCCCATTTATTATTATAAACATCCTGCATAGTTTTTAAAATTGGAGAATTGATATTAGGATTCCATCCGGGATATGCACCTTCGTGCACCACTTCGGCACCTGCTAACTCCAATACGCAACGAATCATGTTTGCTAAATCTTCTTTCGAACTATCAACCGAGCTACGTTGCAACGAAGCTACTTCAATAAATCCGTTTTTCTTTGAAACAATTGCAAGGTTCGTAGAAGTTTCAACCAAACCTTCCATTGCATCACTCATACGAATAACTCCATTTGGAAATCCATAAAGAGCCTTAATTAAATTATTCGATGTTTTTTCATCAATTACTTTAGCCGGCATAGTTGTTTCATCATAAGTAATTGCTAAGCCGGGTTCAGTAACCGATAGCTCGCTTTTGATTTGAGGAACTAACTCATCAATAAAGGCTTTAAAATCGCCAAGTTGAGATTTAAGAACTGTAACAACAGCGAAACCTTCGCGTGGAATAGCATTTCTAAGACTACCAGATTGAATATCAGCTAAACGAACTTCCAATGTTTTATTAACTGCATAAAGTATTCTATTCAAAATTTTATTGGAATTCCCGCGTCCTAAAGGAATATCTAATCCTGAGTGTCCACCTTTTAATCCTTTTACATCAATTCTGAAAGCTGCAGAATCTGTAGGAACTGATTCTTCTTTAAAATAAAATTTTGCATTTGTGTCAACACCACCAGCACAACCAATATACAATTCACCTTCATCTTCGGAGTCTGTGTTGATCATAATATCAGCCTTCAATATTCCGGCTTTTAAATTTTCAGCACCGGTCATTCCTGTTTCTTCGTCGATGGTTAACAAAACTTCCAATGGACCATGTTGAATATCTTTAGATTTAAGAACTGCCAACGATGCAGCAACACCAATTCCATTATCAGCTCCAAGTGTAGTATCTTTTGCAGTAACCCATTCACCATCAACATAAGCCTGAATTGGATCTGTCTCAAAATTATGATTGATATCACTATTTTTTTGTGGTACCATATCCAGATGACCCTGAAGGACAACTGTTTTTCGATCTTCCATTCCTGGTGTTGCAGGTTTTTTAATAATTACATTTTGGATCTCATCAACAATCGTTTCCAATCCAAGATCTTCTCCAAATTTCTTAGCGAATTCAACAGCTTTTTGCTCTTTTTTTGATGGGCGTGGTATGTCGCACAGTTGTTGAAATATTTCCCAAACTGCTTTTGGTTCTAAATTGCGAATTTCACTCATTATAATTCCTCCGTTTAAATTATTTAAATTAATATTTATACAATGACTATTTTTTTCAAGGATTGTTTAATTTTTTACTTAAAAAATTAACAAGCTCAAATTTAAAAAAAAATACTGGCTTACTAAAGGCTTAAAATGTTTAATTAAAAAACTTAACAATTCTTAACATAAAATTACTTGACTGTTAATCCCTTTGTTGAAATTAAATAATCTTAATCATATTAATTTATTAGTTTCAAGAAAATATTGTAAAATTGAAACAAAAGGATTTTATTTGTGTTTAAATAATACATATGGAAATATGTATATATTTTATTGTAATTCGATAATAAACCAGACGGAAATATGAAGAAGATAGCGGTATTAATGGTCCTTGCATGCATAGGATTATTAAAGGTAAGTATGGCACAGGAAGCAAAAGTAAAATGGTACACATTTGAAGAAGCTGTTGAATTAAATAAAAAAGAACAACGAAAAATATTTATTGATGTTTATACTGACTGGTGTGGATGGTGCAAAAAGATGGAAGCTACAACATTTACAGATCCGGTAATTTCAAACATATTAAACAAGGATTATTATGCAGTAAGATTCGATGCAGAAACAACAGACACCATTGGTTTTGGAGGAAAACAATTTGTTAATGATGGTGGCAGATCCAGATCACCACATCAATTAGCAGTGGCTTTACTTCAAGGTAAAATGTCTTACCCTTCGATAGCCTATTTAAATGAAGATAATCAATTATTAACATCAGTTCCCGGATATTATACTGCAGATAGATTAGAACCTATTCTGAAATTTTTTGCCGAAGATGCTTTTAAAACACAAAGTTTTGAAGAGTTTCAGAAGAATTTCAAGAGTGAGATAAAAACAAATTAGATCTAAGTATCAAGTTTTGAGATTTGAGTTTCAAAACTGAAATTTATTTATTTTTCATCTTTTCTGTAAAATTCAATAAAGCTTTCTTCATTCATTAAAAACATGGCGGGAAACTGAACAATAGTTCCATATTGCTCCACATTTACTTTTCGCTTTGCTAATAACGAATTACCATCATAAACTTTTACAGTAACCTGATCTGGAATTCTATAATAGATTTTATCCTTATAACTTGTTCCTTCTCTATTTATTTGATCAGAAAATAAATACGCCAAGTTCTTCGTTTGATCCTTTTTCGCTAATTCAACTATAATTGGTCTGCCCCTTAAATCATTAGGATTTAATATTCCTTTATCTTCATTAAAGCGAAACAAAATATATGGTTGTTCTAATTCTTTTTCAGTAGGTACAAATTCAAAGTTTGCACTATAATTACTTGTAAATCTTTTGCCAATAAATAATTCCAGATAATCATTTTCCAGACGGTTTAATTCATTTATCGCAAGATCCATTGACTTTCCGTCAGGATAAAAGTCGGACATCCCTGTTAATAACTCAAATCTCTTTTCACGAATCATAAAAATAAAATATGCAGCTTCTTCAGCTTTTTCTTCGAATGATTTATAAACTGATTGGTTTTTTGTTACCGGAACTTTTGCAAATAATGAATCTCGTTGTACACGTTTGTAATAAGTGATTTTCTCCTGTCCAACAAACTTCGAAACACTTAAATCAGTAAATACAATATCATTCCCAGTATTATTAAAACCATAGAAGTCGTTTGAGAAACTGTTTACATCAGGTTTATTTACTGGTAAAATACTACCATTTTGTATCAGTTTATTAAAATCAATTTTCATTTTACCGCTTGGTTCAAGAATATAATATTGACTTGGATCAATGTCATTGTACGTCTGAACAATAATATCATTAATTTCCCAAACGGAAGATTCTCTTTCAGGAGCGTTTTCTATTCCCATGTATTTTTCGGCATACTCGTGATAAGGTCCCGGAATAATATCTGTTTTTACTGAATTAATGGTAAACTTAAGGTTGGTTTGTGGCAATGCATAAATTATTCCACTCTCCGAAACGGCACTTACATTTTCAATCTTTGTAACCAGTGTTTCTGATGTTGGTTTACAAGAAAATAATGCAAAGATGCTTAATGCTACCAATACAAATCTATTTTTCATGATTCTATTCTTTAATTTTTAAAAATGCTTTTCCTAAATGATCAATGATATCGGATGCAATTAATGCCTCCTGCCCTATTTCTTCTGAAGCAATATCACCGGCTAAGCCATGTAAATATACTCCAATAATTGCAGCTAATTTGGGTTCATAATCCTGACCTAATAACGAAAGAATAATCCCAGTTAGTACATCGCCACTCCCCGCTGTTGCCATTCCCGGATTTCCTGTACTATTGAAATAGCAAGAACCATCAGGACAGCTTATAGATGTATGAGCTCCTTTTAATACAATATAAACTTTATTTTTTAGAGAAAAATCTATTTGAGTCTGAATTCTCTCAAAATCGTCAGTAGTTTTTCCTACTAACCTTTCAAATTCTTTGGGATGTGGGGTTAAAATACTATTTGTAGGAATTTTTTTTAATAATTCTTTTTGTTCGGATATTATATTTAATGCATCGGCATCAATAACCATAGGATCATCAATAGAATCGAACAAATCTGATAAGCCTTTTTTTGTATTTTGTTTTGTTCCAATTCCGGGTCCAACACCAACAGATGTATAGTTTTCAGCATCAGGCGCGTTTGTAAAAATAAGATCTGACTGGTCAATACTAATCATTGCCTCAGGTAATGCTGTTTGCATAATTTCATAGCCTGTTTTTGGGATGTGAACACTTACTAAACCCGAACCCGATCTTAAACAAGCCTTTGCCGCTAAAACAGCAGCTCCAATTTTACCATAACATCCAGCTATTAAAAGTACATGCCCGTATGTTCCTTTATGAGAAAACTTTTTCCTGGTTTTTAGTTGATCTTTAATAAATTGATGATCAGTCATATAAAAATCAGATTCTAAATGATCAATAAAGTGCTGATTTAATCCAATGGGTAATACCTCCCAATCTCCAACAAAGATCTCATTTTTTGCAAAAAAGAAAGATAATTTAGGTAACTGGAATGTTAGCGTATGTTTCGCTTTAATAATTGAATCCAAATCATTATCCCCGTTGTTTTCACCAAATAAACCCGATGGAATATCAATGGCAATAATATCAGCTTCTGAAATATTTAAATATTGAACTAGTTCTTTTGAAACACCTTCCAGCTTTCGAGTTAAACCCGATCCAAATAAGCCATCAATCAAAACATCATCGTTTTCAATTTTTGGAAAATCATTCTTGTTTGAGATTTCTTTAATTGTAATTTTCTTTATGTCCTTTACTCTTTCTAAATTAATTTGGCAATCGTGTGAAAGGTGATCAGAAATTCTTACTAAAAAAACCTCTGTTTTAAAATTAAATTCTACAAGCTGACGGGCAATTGCTAGTCCATCGCCTCCATTATTTCCGGGACCAACGAATATTTTTAACTTCTTTTGGCTGGAAATATTTCTGGAAATCCACTGGCTTATTGTTTGCGCTGCACGCTCCATTAAATCAATGGATGCAACAGGTTCATTTTTTATAGTAAAAGCATCCACTTCTCTGACTTGAGGTGATTTTAGAATTTTCATTTTTACAAATCATTTTTTAACAAATTTAATCGCTTAAACCTTTAAACAAAAACTTGGTCACAGAAAAAAGATTTTTATATTTGTCTTTCCTAAATTTAAGATATTGAAAATTAATATTAACTAAAAAATAATGAATTATGTTTAAAGGACATCCGAAGGGTTTATATGTTGCCTTTTTTGCTAACATGGGAGAACGATTTGGTTTCTATACCATGATGGGTATTCTTGTATTTTATTTAACAGCCAAATTTGGACTGTCTGAATCAAATGCAGGACTAATTTATAGTATTTTCTATGGATCTATTTATGGATTAGCTCTCGTTGGAGGTATTCTTGCAGATAGAACCCAAAACTATAAAGGAGTAATCTATGTAGGTCTATTTACCATGCTGGGTGGTTATATATTAATGTCTATTCCTGGTTTTGGCTTAGCATTTACTGTTGCTGCCTTAATGATAATTGCTTTTGGTAATGGTTTATTTAAAGGTAATTTACAAGCTGTTGTTGGTCAATTATATGATGATCCAAAATATTCTCATTTAAGAGATTCTGCTTTTAGTGTGTTTTATATGGGTATCAACGTAGGTGCATTATTTGCACCAAGCGCAGCTTCCGGAATCATTAACTGGTTTATAAAATCAAAAGGATTTTTACGTGACGATGCTTTGCCAGCTTTAATTCATAAATTTAATTCCGGGCTAATTAATGCAGCAGAAAAATCTGATTTACAAGCTTTAGCAGATAAAGTAACAGGAAGTACAGTTACTGACTTAGGGGCTTTTACTCATGATTATCTTTCTGCATATGGTACTGGATTTAACTATGCTTTTGCAGTGGCAGGTATAACAATGATTATTTCTTTAATCATTTATACTATTTTTAAAAGAATGTTACCCGATGTTAAAAAGGCAGTTGCTGAAAAAGGAACTCAAATTATTGAAATGTCAAAAGAGGAAACTAAACAGCGTTTAACTGCATTATTCCTTGTTTTTGGTGTAGTTATTTTCTTCTGGATGGCTTTCCATCAAAATGGTCTAACCATGAGTCTTTTCGCTAGAGATTACACTGTTCAGCAAGTTGGACCAGCTACCTATCTTGTATTTAATATTTGGTCGTTGCTTTCAATTGTAGTAGGAATTCTTTCTCTGACTTATATCTTGAAAAGAGATTCATCAGGTAAAACAAAACTTGTAGGTATTGGCTTATTAGCTTTATCCGTTTTAGCTACTTATTATTTCTATAGCAATAATCCTGAAGTAAATGCATTTTCTCCAGAATTATTCCAGCACTTTAACCCAACGATGATTGTCTTATTAACTCCAATTGTTGTTGGAATTTTTGCATGGTTAAATAAACGAGGAAAAGAGCCTTCTGCACCGCGAAAAATTGGTATTGGAATGATTATTACATCTTTTGGATTCCTTATCTTATTGATTGGTTCTTTAGGTTTGGAACCATTTCAAGCAATTCAATCTGATCCAAATCACCTTCGTGTTGGAACAGGATGGCTAATAAGTACTTATTTCACTTTAACCATTGCTGAATTATTCTTAAGTCCAATGGGTATTTCCTTTGTATCAAAAGTATCACCACCAAAATATCAAGGTTTAATGCAAGGTGGATGGTTAGGGGCAACTGCATTAGGTAACTTACTACTTGGAGTTGGAAGTTTCTTGTATGCAAGAGTTCAAATCTGGCAAGTATGGGCAATTTTCATTATTTTATGTTTCATTGCTGCCGGATTTATTTTTAAAGTAATGAAAAAATTAGAAAAAGTATCCTAAAAAATATCCTTCACTTCAAATCCCACTCCATTTAGGTTGTGGGATTTTTTTTTGCTTTTTTTATCTACCCGTTTTTAGTTCGCAAACGTTTGAAACAAGCTGTTCAGCCCCACAGATTCAAATGTAATTCATTGCATAACAATAAGATACATGGAAGTTTGTATTATTTTTATTATATTTGAAATTACGTTTTTGACTTAGTAAATCTGAAATCACATTAAAGATATTTCATGAAAAAAGAGAAAAAATCACTGAGTTTCTGGCAAATATGGAACATGAGTTTCGGTTTCTTTGGAATTCAATTTGGTTTTGCTTTGCAAAATGCCAATGTTAGTAGGATTTTTGAAACCTTAGGTGCCGAAATTAACAGCATCCCAATTCTATGGATTGCCGCTCCTGTTACAGGTTTAATTGTACAACCCATAATTGGTCATTTAAGTGATAATACCTGGACCCGATTGGGAAGACGAAGACCTTTTTTCTTAGTTGGAGCAATCCTTGCTTCCATTGCATTACTGATTATGCCTAACTCTCCCTCTTTATGGATTGCAGCAGGGATGCTTTGGATAATGGATGCATCAATAAATATATCGATGGAACCATTTAGAGCCTTTGTCGGAGATATGCTCCCTTCAAAACAAAGAACAATTGGTTTTAGTATGCAAAGTTTCTTTATCGGGATGGGTGCAATCATTGCATCCTTTTTACCTTATATTTTCACAAATTGGTTAGGAATATCAAATACTGCAGCTGCCGGCGAAATACCTTTATCAGTAAAACTATCTTTCTACATCGGAGGAGCAGTATTTTTAGGTTCAGTATTATGGACCGTTTTTTCTACCAAAGAATATTCCCCTGAAGAATTAGCTGAATTTGAAGATAAAGAACTGGAAGAACAAATAAAGAATGAAGAAATTGAAAATATTAAAAACTCCAAAAGCGATTTTAAAATTGGATCTGTTTTCTTAATCATTGGATTAGTATTAACATTTATCTTAAGCCAAATACATGTTGATAAGGAAGTGTATGTATTATCTATTGGTTTAAGTTTGTTTGGTATCATGGAATTAAGCTCAGGCTTGTTAAAAAAATCAGGGAAACTAAAGAACGGATTTGTTGCTGTAATTTCAGATTTTAATACCATGCCTTCAACCATGAAACAACTTGCTGTTGTTCAGTTCTTTTCCTGGTTCGCTCTTTTTGCAATGTGGATTTACACTACTTCTGGTGTTACAAGTCATGTTTATGGTACTAGCGACCCAACATCTGCATTATATAATGACGGAGCTAACTGGGTAGGTATTTGTTTTGGTATTTACAATGGTTTTGCTGCTGTATTTGCTTTCTTATTAATTCTTCTGGCAAAATATACGAATAGAAAAATAACTCACTCAATTTCTTTAATCATTGGAGGTTTAAGCTTAGCGTCTATTTTCTTTATCACTAACCCAACGATGCTTTTATTACCATTTGTAGGTATAGGACTAGCATGGGCCAGTATCCTTGCAATGCCTTATGCTATTTTAACCGGATCGCTACCATCACACAAAATGGGAGTTTACATGGGAATATTTAATTTCTTTATTGTGATACCTCAGATTTTAGCAGCAAGTGTTTTAGGATTTTTAATAAAAACCTTATTTGATAATCATCCAATTTATGCGCTAATACTTGGAGGATTCTCAATGATCATAGCAGGAATTTTAGTTGTTTTTGTAAAAGATAAAGATTAATGCAAGAAATAAAAGCCGTAATATTTGATCTTGATGGTGTAGTCGTTGATACTGCTATATTTCATTATAAAGCATGGAAAAGATTAGCAGATGAATATGGATTTGATTTTACCCCTGAACATAACGAAAAATTAAAAGGAATAAGCCGACTTGAATCTTTGGATATTCTGCTTTCAATCGGGGGAATTGAGATTGATTCTATAGATGAAAGAAATCGAATTGCCAATCTAAAAAACGACTGGTATAGGGATTATATTTTAAAAATGACACCCAATGATATTCTTCCCGGGGTTAAAAACTTTTTAATTGATCTCAAAAATACAAATTACAAGATTGCCATTGGGTCTTCGAGTAAAAATGCAAACACAATACTTGAAAGAATTGGCTTTGACAGCTTTTTTGATGCTGTTGTTGATGGTTTGCAGATATCTAAATCAAAACCCGATCCTGAAGTATTTCTAAAAGCAGCTGCCAAACTAAATATAAATCCTGAAAACTGTATGGTTTTTGAAGACGCCGCAGCAGGAATTGAAGCAGCAAAAAGAGCAGGGATGCTGGCTATTGGCGTTGGGAAGTACGAACACCTTTCGAATGCCGATAAAGTAATTCCTGACTTTAGCAACATGAATGTTTTAATGATTGATAATTTAACTAAATAATAAATCTCAAACATATAATAATCCCTTCAAATGAACGAGTATTTAAAACATGATGAATGGTGTATAATTGAAGAAGGATTTAATCCTGCCAATCAGAGATCTTCTGAAAGCATTTTTTCCCTTGGTAATGGACACATTGGGCAAAGAGCAAACTTTGAAGAAAAATATAGCGGTGACAGTCTTCAAGGTAACTATTTGGCCGGAATTTATTATCCCGATAAAACAAAAGTTGGATGGTGGAAAAATGGTTATCCTGAGTATTTTGCAAAAGTTTTAAATGCTCCAAACTGGATTGGAATCAACATTAAAGTTGGGAAAACAGAGCTTGATCTTTCTAAAGTTAAAGTTGAAAATTTTCGTCGCGTTTTAAATATGAGGGAAGGATATTTGGAACGATCATTTATTGCCGAGTTTCCAAATGATAATTTAATCGAGGTTAAAACCATACGATTTTTAAGTATTAAAGAAAAAGAATTAGGTTGTATTAAATACGAAATAAGGAGTATTAGTACAAAGGATAATCTCTCTATCACTCCTTTTATTGATGCAGATGTTATTAACGAAGATTCAAATTATAAAGAAAAATTTTGGGAAGAAGTTGCAATTGAAAGCAAACCTGGCGAAGCGTATTTAACAGTAAAAACAAAAAAACTAGGTTTTCATGTTTGTACCAGCATGAAGTTTAACATCCAAAAAAACGGAGTAGAAATTACTGAACAAATAAAGGAAGAACAAAGAAAGAAGTATATTGCTCAAAGTATTGAATTAAACATAAAACCCGACGATATAGTTACTATTTATAAATATTCTTCAATTACAAATTCTGAAAATCACAACATTGATACATTAACCATTGCTGCTCATAATGTATTACAAAGATCGTTTGAGAAAGGATTCGATAAGTTACTGGAACTGCACTCGAATGCATGGAAATGTAAATGGACCGATAGTGATATTGTAATAAAAGGTGATGTTGCTGCCCAACAAGCAATCCGATTTAATATTTTTCAGTTAAATCAGACATATACCGGCGATGACGAGCGTTTAAACATCGGTCCGAAAGGATTTACCGGCGAAAAATACGGTGGAAGCACATACTGGGATACTGAAGCATATTGCTTACCATTTTACCTGCGTACATCGGATAAAAAGGTTTCCCGAAATCTTTTGTTGTACAGATACAGACATTTACCGAAAGCAATAGAAAATGGTGAAAAATTAGGATTCACCAATGGAGCTGCATTATATCCGATGGTTACCATGAATGGTGAGGAATGTCATAACGAATGGGAAATAACTTTTGAAGAAATTCATAGAAATGGTGCTATAGCTTTTGCAATTTACAACTATACGCGTTATACCGGAGACGAATCATACCTTGAAGATTATGGTCTGGAAGTATTAATCGCGATTAGTAGATTTTGGGCTCAACGCGTTAATTTCTCCAAAGAAAAGAATAAATACGTAATGCTTGGTGTAACGGGTCCAAACGAATACGAAAACAATGTTCATAATAACTGGTACACGAATCTAATGGCAACCTGGTGTTTAGATTATACCATTAAATCGATTTCTAAAATTCAAAGCAAAAGTCCGGAAAAATATAAAAATCTAAAACAAAAAATAAATTTCAACGAACTTAAAGAAATAGGAAAATGGACGAATATTGTTGATAACATGTATTTTCCAGAAGATGAGAAGCTGGGCATTTTTCTGCAGCAAGATGGATACATGGATAAGGAATTACTAACCGTGGAAGAATTAAATCCGGAAGATCGGCCTATAAATCAAAAATGGTCGTGGGACAGAATCTTGCGTTCATGTTTCATTAAACAAGCTGATGTTTTACAAGGAATTTATTTATTTGATGAAAATTACGATATAGATACCATAAAACGCAATTTTGATTTTTATGAATCGAGAACTGTTCATGAGTCATCTTTATCGCCATGTGTTCATACCATTCTTGCTGCAAAGCTGGGTTACAAGGAAAAAGCTTACGATTTATATCTTCGTACTGCACGATTAGACATTGACGATTATAACGATGAAGTTGATCAGGGCTTACACATTACAAGCATGGCAGGAACCTACTTATCAATAGTTGAGGGGTTTGGAGGAATGCGACTGAAAAATGAAGAGTTGCATTTTAATCCATTCATTCCTCAGAAATGGGAACTATTTTCATTTATTGTAAAATACAGGGAGAATCTTTTAAAGGTTGAAGTTACCAAAGAAAAAGTTACTGTTTGTAATCAGGGAGGTGTAACTTCAAAAGTTTTTATTCGTGGTGTGAGATACAACATTAAGGAAAGAGAATCAATAGATTTTTATTGTAACTAATTAAAAACCAATCATCAAGATTTTTTTCTCAAATCAATACGTAAATTAATTTAAACCAAAAAAAGCTGCTTTTAAAATTAAGAGCAGCTTTTTATTCTTATAAATTATTTTTATTTATCGCCAAAGCTAATACCTACGCCTCGGGCATTTTTCATTAATGCTGTATCAGCAGTTACAAAATTAGGCTCTGTAATTGCTTCTTTAAGTGGCACGGAAGTAATATGTGGATGACGGTATGAAACCATTTCACCAAATTTTCCTTCAAGTACCATCTCAAAAGCATGTACTCCGAACTGTGTAGCTAAAACACGATCGTATGCAATTGGAACTCCACCGCGTTGAATATGACCTAGTACAGCTTTTCGGATACTGTGTTTTATTCCAGCTTCTTTTAATTCCTCAACCAATCGTGTTGCTGCACCAGAAATTCTTGCATTCGTGTAGCCAACCTCATCATTTTTTTCTTGCGACATTTCTTTACCAATTGCACTTGCTCCTTCGGCAATAACAATTATGGTAAATCCACGATCTCTTTTAAATCGTTCATTTATTTTATCAACAACGATATTTATATCATAAGGGATTTCAGGAATTAAACAAATTTCTGCTCCGCCCGCAACAGCTGCATTCATTGCAATCCAACCAGCATCGCGGCCCATAACTTCGAGAACCATAACCCGGTTATGACTGGCAGCAGTTGTTACCAACTTATCGACAGCCTCGGTTGCTATTTGCACAGCTGTTTGATAACCGAAAGTTGTATCTGTAGCTGACAAATCATTATCGATAGTTTTTGGAACACCAATAATATTTAAACCCTTTTCAAAAAGAGCTTGTGAAATACGTTGCGAACCATCGCCCCCAATATTAATAACGGCATCAACTCCCATGTACATCAATTTTCTGATCATTTCTTCCGAACGATCAACGGTAGTCCATTTCCCATCTTTATCTTTTATAGGCCACGCAAATGGACCTCCTCTATTTGTTGTTTCGATTATTGTACCACCTTGAAAATGAATTCCTGCAACAGCATGTTCATCTAAAATTTTTATCTCGGTTGGTTCCCATAATATTCCATTAAAAGCCTGAATACTTCCTATAACTTCCCAGTCGCGTTCCTGAGATGCTCTTTTTACTATAGCCCTTATAACGGCATTTAAACCAGGACAATCTCCTCCGGCAGTTGCAACTAAAACACGTTTCATTTAATTAAATTTTAAGTTGATTATTATACATTTTATTTCTTGGGGAAGAAAACGCTCAATTCTCTTTATTTAGTAGGCAATTCGTTTAGTTTTTTAATCTGATTTTATTATCTTTAAAGAACCAAAATTTTGCAAAGTAAAAATAATAAAAAGCCACAATTAATCACAATTTTAAATCATTTTTAATCAATAAAAACATAAAAAAAACGATATGAAAACTACCTTCAAAAAATTTAGCAAAATTTTCTTTGTTTCAGGACTTGTAATCTTCCTTTTTCTTCTTTCCTGTAACCCTAAAAGTAGCGAAATAAAATACCAGGAAGTAAAACATCCGGAATGGAGTAAAAACTTAAGCATGTACGAGGTTAATATAAGACAATATACCCCTGAGGGAACATTTAATGCATTCGCAGAACACTTACCAAGACTAAAAGAATTAGGAACTGATATTTTATGGCTTATGCCAATTCACCCTATTGGAGAAAAAAACAGAAAAGGTTCAATGGGCAGTTATTATGCAGTTCAAGATTACTACGGAATAAATCCTGAATTTGGAACAGAAGAAGATTTCAGAAATCTTGTTGCCAAAATTCATGAATTAGATATGTATGTAATTATTGATTGGGTTGCTAACCATACCGCCTGGGATAACGAATTAATAAACTCTCATCCTGATTGGTACAAAAAAGATACTTTGGGAAACATTATTGCTCCTGTTGATGACTGGACTGATGTTGCAGGATTAAATTATGAAATTCCAGAACTACATGATTATATGATTGATGCCTTAAAGTTTTGGGTTGAAGATTTTAATATTGATGGTTATAGATGTGATGTTGCAGAGATGGTTCCTGTTGAATTCTGGAACAGAGCACGATACGAGTTGGATAAAGTAAAACCTGTATTTATGTTAGCAGAAGCAGACAATCCAGAATTAAATGAATATGCTTTTGATATGACTTATGCATGGAGTTCACACTTTCTTTGGAATGAAATTGCTCAAGGTAAAAAATCGATTGATGATTTAGAAAATCAATTTAAAGATGAGAAAACAAAATATAAATCGTCTGATTACAGATTGAACTTTACAAGCAATCACGATGAAAACTCCTGGAAAGGAAGTGCCATTGAAAGATTAGGCGAAGCAACAAAAGCTTTTGCCGTATTATCAGTGACTTCTCCCGGAATGCCTTTGCTGTATAGTGGTCAGGAAGCATGTATTGAAAAAAGACTGCTTTTCTTTGAAAAAGATACTATCAATTGGGAAAAAGAGTGCTGTCTTAACGATCTTTATAAAGCATTATTCAAATTGAAAAAGGAAAATCCAGCTCTCTGGAATGGTGATTTTGGTGGAAGTATGGAAAGGATTCAAACAAATGCTGACGATAAAATATTCGCATTCTCGCGCATTAAGAATGAACACACAGTAATTACAATTTTAAATTTAAGTCAGGGGAATGTAGAATTTGAATTAATTAATCCAATAGAAAACAAGAACTTAAAAGAATTATTTACCCAGGAAGAAGTAACAAACAAGTATAATTTAAAAGCCTGGGATTATAAAATATTTAAAACTGAATAATATTCAGGAGATTCCGGCAATTAAACATCTGATGTTTTTTGTACATCAGGTATTCTTGCCTGATGATTCTTTGTTTGCACAGACATTTTTAACATATGAAACAAGTATATAAGAATTAGCAGAAATCCAACGTACAGAAATGTGCGTTGTACTGAAAAAAAGATCCGATGATTTAAATCATCGGATCTTTTTTTCAGAGACTTTTCAATAACCCTTCTTATTTATTAACCTAATTTAGCTATGAACTAAATTCTTGAAATTATTCTTCCATTAAAACTACCGTATTTTTTGATTGTTTTGCTTCATGTAAAGCCAGCTCAGCTCTTTTTCTTATTTTTTCGGGAGTATCACTTTTCTCAGAACTTGTAATTCCCATACTAATTGTAAGGTTAATTTGCTGATTATTTAATTCGAAAGGATGATATGCGATAACTCTACGCAATCGATTTCCGACCTCAATAGCCTCATTTACACCAATATTGGAAAATATTATTGCAAACTCATCACCACTTTTATATCGAAAAAACAAATCTGATTTACGAATAAAACTTTTCGTAATATTTACAAATTCCTGCAGTAAAACATCCGCTTTGTCGTATCCATAATGATCATTATAGTTTTTAAAACGATCAATATCAATTAAAACAAATACAAAAGAATGAATGGATGGATTTTTAATAATTGATTTTAACTTTGATTTTAACTCGCGATGATTATAAATACCCAGATCATCAGAAAATGCAAGGCTTTTTAAACTGGCAATTTTACCTTTAAAGATCAAGTAGGCAACAAAAAACCCAGCCGAAACAGATAAGAAAATAATTAGTGTCAATTTTATATTCATCATTATTTATTGATTCTGAGACAAAATGAATTAATTTAATTTTTTAATAGTTTACCTGTATAGGCATTCTCATCAAAAATTAGTTTAAAGAAATAAATCCCATTCTTTAATTCTGTTGCATTTATCTCAACGTTGTCGGACCCGGTAATTTCTTCTTGCAATCTCAATTTACCATCTATATCATACAAGTAGATGTTTCCTGTTTTTTCATATTCTCCAGAGATTTCAAAATAAAATATTCCTGAAGAGGGATTAGGGTAAACCTTAAGTTCTTGCTTAGTATCTAGTACTTTGTTAAACAATGCTGTAGGAAGATTGGGTTGTTTTAATTTTACATCTGTATAAAACCTATACTCCCCCGGTTCAAAAATTAAGGATTGATCGGCACGTGTTATGGAAAGGGTATCGCCACTATAAAGTTCAAACCAATTGCCTAATTTTGGAAAAGTAGCACTTACAAAAAGAGAGGTTACATCAAAATTACCCATAATTACAACATTCATATCGTCACTATATAAATTAATAGTTTTAGCTTTTCCATCCTGATCTAATGTAAAATCAGAGGTAGAAAAAACATCATAATTAAGTTTTAAGTTATTCAGGGTTTTGTAAATTGTATAAAGCCTGTATCGATCTTCCTGGTTGTAATATTCCCAATGGATAGGTTTATTGCAAACTCTGCAGTCATCATCAATTGATATATCATAACCTAATTCTCCAAACTGCCAGATCATTTTAGGTCCGGGTATTGGAATAAAAAAGTTTGCAACCAGTTCAACTCGTTTAAGAGCAGTAGGGAGATCCTTAATATCATAACTCCCATATGAAATTCCACTGCTAAGATTTGTATACATTAACCTTTCTTCATCGTGGCTTTCCATGTAGCTTATTAAATTTGGAGTACTCCAGCTTCGTTCAGTATAAAGCCCCCATGAAATATCAGATGTATTTCCTTTTGAAGCTTCGCGATATTCGTGATTAATATTACCCCAAATCATCATTCCATAATCAGACAATTCAATTTCCTCGGTATTATTTGTAAAATGCTCCAGGATAATATATGCATTTGAATTAATTGCCCAAATTTCATTGGCCATTCTTTTTAAGATTGCAATTCTTGAAGCATCATAATTCCATCCATCACCAATGGTGTTTGTAAAGCCTTTAGTAAAATCGAAACGAAAGCCATCTACCTTATATTTTTCTAACCAAAACCGATTTACACTATCAACAAACTCTTTGGTATAAATGCTTTCGTGATTAAAATCATAGCCCCACGAATAGGATGTGTTGGGAGACTGTACATTATACCAAGGATTATCAGCCGTAGGTTTTTCGCCGTCAAAATACATGCGAACTAATGGAGACTGACCATAAGAATGATTTAAAACCATATCCATAATAACAGCAATACCCCTGCCATGACATGAATCGACAAATGCTTTTAAGTCGTTTTTTGGTCCATAATATTTATCGGGAGCAAAATAAAAACTTGGATTATAGCCCCAACTTTCATTACCCTCAAATTCACTAACCGGCATTAATTCTATTGCATTTATTCCTAAAGAATCGAGATAATCGAGCGTATCTTTTAAGGTTTTATAATCATGATTTGCCAAAAAATCTCTAACCAGCAATTCATAAATAATAAGATTCTCTTTTCCCGGAATAGCAAAATCATCATTTTTCCATTGATATTCATCCTGATTTGTTTGCAATACAGAAGCAGTACTTGAAGTTTTATCTTCGGGATATGCAATTAATCCAGGATATGTATCTTCTAAAATATATTTGTCATTTACATCACTTGTTTTTTCGGTATATGGATCAGCAATTTTTAATTCTCCATCGATAAAATATTGAAAAATATATTCTTCCTTTGGTGTTAAGCCTCCAATCGCAAGCCAGTAATACTTTCCATCAGGTGTTCTATTCATCATGTAATCATCACTTAAACTCCAACTATTAAAATCACCAATAACAAAAACAAAATCCTTATTTGGAGCAAAAAGAACCAAGCCTACAGAATCTGCAGCCAAATAATTAATTCCCTTGATCCATCCTGAAGGCAAATCACCTTCATTATTAGTTCCTCTGGCAAAATAATTAACAGAATCTGCAGCAAATTCGGTTGCATTCTCAGCAATAACTTTTATTTTATGTGATCCGGCAATATTTTCAGTATGCGAATAACTAAGATTTGTCCCCTCCAATTTGCTTATTAAAATATCATCAATAAATAAAAACATACTATCGGCATCGTTTGATGTTGCACTAATATCAACCTGCTGACCGGGAATAATGATATAGTTGTTTGTTGGAGACGATATATTTAGATTTAATCCAGCTTCATACACTTCAACAAAAGCATCTCCCCCATCAGCTTCTCTTCCTGTAATTGAGCCATCAGAATTTCTGAATACAAAAGCAAGTTTGAGTATAACTTCCTCGTCGGGTACTCCATAAAACTCCTTTATACTGGGTTGAATTTCCAATTTATAAAGATTAGATGTTACCTCGATTAGCTTTGCTTTATCTGTATTCACATTCCATTCTGCAATTACATATTTCCAGTCCGAAGATGATGTGCTTTGATCAGTTATTACTCCAGTATGTGCATAAATATCACCACTGTAATCCATAAGACCCTGATTCCCCTGTGTAGCATCAAAATATATGGTTACCGCAGCATCTGCAACAGGAAACTCAGGATCGGTTGTAATTACCTGAGAATACGAGGCTAAAGCTTCCGCAAATAACATGATAAAAACTAAAATAATTGTTTTTGCATTCATCCTAACTGATAATTAAATTTAAACAAGTTAATTTTTAAAGATTAAAATTATTGCATTTGTTGGTTCCATCTCAATATCAATAAATCCATCTTTAGAACTATAGATCTGAATATCATTTAAAGCATCGTAATATTCTCCATTATTTGTTACCGGTATATGTAATAATTTTGCACTTTCAGATTTATTAAAAGCAACAACAATTTCGTCGGATTCGTTTTTACGATTATATGCCAAAGTCCTGTTTTCATCGTCAATTAGCGAAAAATCAATTTCTCCATAAACTAATACAGAGTTTGATTTACGAATGTGAATCAATTTTTTGTAAAAGTTTAATAAACTTGTGTCTTGCTCTACTTTATCAGTTTTTCTTTCTTTATCGAACGGATGAGTTTTTTCCTCATCATATTTAATATCAGCCCAAACCATTGGTTTTCGTGTACAGGGATCGTCGGAACCCCACATACCAACCTCATCGCCATACCAAATATGAGGAGCACCAATATACGTATATTGATGAATTAACAACATTTTCTGGATAGCTCTTGTGTTTTCATCGGGTTTGTCGATTTTATAATTTTCGTTCTCCCAGGGTTTTGCTTTGTACTTATATCTTCCATTATTGTACAAAGAAGTTGCTGTGCGCGGAGCATCATGACTTGCCGTTAGGTTCATCATAGCCTGCATATTATCTATTTTAATGTCTTCAAATTCCTTTTTAAGGCCGTTTACAAAATCACTTGGGTTCATTGGCTCGGGAGCATCTGCAAAAAAGTTTCTGGCAGGTCTGTACCAATGATAATGCATAATTGCATCAAATATATCGCCCTGCAAGTAAAACTGTGGCATAACGAATTCGTCGGGCCATGATTTCCACCAAATCTCACCAACAAGATAGGCTTCGGGGTTGATGCTTTTAACTACTTTTCTGTAATCTTGCCAAAATCCAACTGGAACTTTTTCTGCAACATCAAGTCTAAATCCATCAACACCTTCGGATGGATCTCCATCCATATTTGGATCTAACCAACGTTTGGTTACATTAAAGATGTGTTGTTTTGCTGCTTCGTTATGTAAGTTACCTTTTAATGGAACATCTTCGAGTGAACCAATAATATCTTTTTTAATTTCTGGCATGGTCTGAACACCAGCCCATCCATTATATTTAAATTCGTTTTCTTCGGTAGTAGGATCGTCAAAACTTTCAATTTCATACCAATCAGCAAATTCTGAATCTTTTCCTTTTTCTTTTACATCCTTAAAGGCCCAAAATTCTTTGCCAGTATGATTCCATGAATAATCCAAAATTACTTTAATATTTCTTTTATGACACTCATCAATAACTTTAAGAAACAGCTGATCGGCACTTGTCCATTTCCATGTTTCAGGATTAACCGGATTTTCAGTTTTAATTAATTCAATGTCATTTTCTGGATCGGGTCCAAAATTTCTGTCAATATGTCTCCAGTACCTGGGATCATATTTATGTAATGAAGGAGAATCATTTAATGGATTAAAATAAATAGCTGTAATACCTAAAGATTGCAAATAATCGAGCTCATCAAGCACTCCTTGCAGATCACCACCAAATCTTCTAAGCTGCAAGTTGTCCCATTTATTTGGCAACGGGGAATTGCTGAAATAATCATCAGGTTTATACCAATCGTGTCCCCATTCAGTTATGTGCCAGTTTCCGGGAATGCTATCAGGATATGTTCCTACAATGTCTTTTGCAGTTGGATCATTTGAAGAATCTCCATTTCGAAATCGCTCAACAAATATTTGATACCAGATTGCTTGTTTGCTCCATTCGGGAGCATAGCTAAGATCAGTATTTGATATTTGCTCTGTTTTGCTTTTTTGATTACATGAAAAGCTAATACTTATTACAAAAAGGATTAAAATACTTGTCTTTACTTTCATCGGTTTTAATTTTGGGGTAAAAAAAGCCCGCAGTTGCGGGCTTTTAAATATCACAATTTGCTTATTTTACTGCAGTAACAGTGGCAAAAAACTTGTCTGTTCCACTCAAATCTAAAGTAACGTCATATGTTCCTGCACCTGGAGTTGCAAGATTATCAGGGGACCCATTAATTAAATTATCTAATGATCCACCTAAATTAATATCCCAGCCATCATTTGCCCTAAACTTATACGAACCAGATGCCAAGAAATCAACTTGACCTTCCCAAACTTTATTTGTTGAGTTATAAGTTAAATTAACATCTGTGTCCCAACTACCAGCTTGAGCATCACCAATAACTCCCCAATCCGTTTTTGTTAAAACTACTGTTTTATTAAACATATCAAATTTGATTTCATAAAATCCAGGTGTAGAATATGTCGGTAGGCCAGATACAATTATATTACCTCCTCCATCAGCAATTTCACCAGGCGAGGCTCCTGCTCCCCAAAGTCCATCCCAACTATCTCTTTCAACTAATATTTTAATCTCAGATGCATCATCTAAATATTGATATCCAACATGTATATTATTACCAAGAGCAGCTAGGTATTGTCCATGATTATTCCAACCATTAATAGATCCAACTAACCAAATGTTAGCCGCTTTAATAGTATATGTTCCTTGTTTGATATTTACCACAATTTTATAAGTATCACCTCCTCCATCGAATGTAATATTATCATTTTTACCTTCTGGGCCTAAAATACCTGAATTTCCCATTCCTCCAATATTAGCCCAATTTGGCGACCATTCACCATTTCCAATAACAAATTTAAATTGAGCTTCATCAGGTAAAACAATTTCATAAGTAAAAACACCTTCTGAAAGCTTGGTCATTTCAAATTGGGGTGGATTAGCCTGAGCATCCCAGCCACTTATACTACCTACTAAGTATAATTGATCATAGTCTTCAACATATGTATGTCCATTATGCTCATATGTTTCTATAATAAGAGTACTTGTTAAATAATCAGCTTCGATTTTATACCAACCTGTTGCTCCTGTAAAAGTGAAGTTTTTCATTTCATCTCCTGCACTTGCAACATTATCTGGTAAATTAACTAAACTTTCATAGTTGTATGTATTATCTACTGTATCTTGTTCCATTAAGAATCTGAACATTTTATTATTTTCAAGATATGTAAATACCGTAAACTTACCATCTTCTTTATATGTAGCTAAAGCACTACCAGCATCGTAACCAACTGTTGTTGCACTTCCAAATATGTATAATTCATCAGGAACGGGTACATCCTTATATGTTGTAACCGTGAATGAAAGGGGATCCGTAAATAATGAATCTAAATCTTCATGAACAAATGCTTTAATCCTTAATTGTAAGTCATATGTTTGAACAGGACTATATCCATTTGCAAGAAGTTTAGTGTTTAGGTTACCTTCAGTAATTATTATTGAAGTTTCAGAAGTTGTACTAGCCTCAATTACAAAATAAGAGCTAAAGTTGCTACCTGAATCTGCAACTTGAACAGAATAATGTGTAATTAAACCTTGTCCCTCGTATAATTGAGCAGCAGTCCATACTAATGTATCCCAGGCTAAATCTTCATTTTCCTTAAGTAAAGTAACTACGGGGTTGTCAATACCATTAGTTATGGCCTGAGCTACATTGTTATAACTTGGTGGTGCCGGTGGATTATCAAAATCATCTACATCACAAGAATAGATAGATACAGCAACCAAGACTATCAATAAATATTTTATTTTATTCATATTGATTAATTTTTAAATTATTTACTCAACTAATGCCATAGCAATAGATTTTGCATCTAAATCTACCGTTATTTTATAATTACCAGTTTCTCCATCGAACCTATAGTTAGGATCAGAATGAGTAGTTTCATCAGCTAAAAGTTCAGACACTTCTCCTGTAAAGTAATCGTATCCCCATTGGTCAGCATCCCAAGAAGGTTCCTTAAAGAACCGGAAGTGTCCTCCATTAGTAAACTGAGTTGTTGTTTCATATTTATTTGCTGCAACACCTGTTACTTCGACAGCCAAATCCGTATTCCAGTCACTAACAGCCGTACCTATCATATAAATTGGGTCATAAGCGTTATAAGCTGTTATAGTGAAGCTAAGAACATTTGAATAAACAGGTTCATAACTAGTTCCAATAGAAGCAGACACTCGAATTTCAATTGATGTAGAAATCTCAGGCTTAAATCCATAATTTAAAAAAGCTGAATTAAAAGTTTTCACAGTAACGGTATCTGTAAATTCATTAATTATTGTATAGAATTCTTTTGCGTCAGCAAAATTATTTGTGGCAGTATCCATTTCAAGTGTATAAGTCACTGGGGTAACAACTCCATAATCTACTTCTGTCCAGGCAAATACACAAAACGTGTCAGTTTCATTTTCTTCTAACAATACATATTCATCGTTCGTAAAAACTTGTAAAGTACTTCCTGCAATATCTTTATTTAGAACCGCAGTAGGATCTTCATCTTCGCAAGCAATAAACGAAAACAGAATTAGTATAAACGTAATAATTATATTATATTTTTTCATTTTATATTTTTTTTAATATTAATATCCGGGGTTTTGAACCAAGTTAGGATTTGCACTAATATCAGATGAAGGAATTGGGAACAAATTATATTTGGAATCTGTTGATCTACCTTCTTTGATTTTCCCTTTCCAGGGCCATAAATAACTATCACCAGTAAATTTTCCGAATCTAATTAAATCGGTTCTTCGGTGACCTTCCCAGTACAATTCTCTTGCACGTTCATCAAGAATAAAATCTAAGGTAAGCTGACCAGTGGTAATATCTCCAGAGTCATCACCGTAGGCTCTTCCTCTTATTAAATTGATATAATCACGAGCTGTACCTATATCACCTCCAACACCACCTCTTAAAACAGCTTCAGCATACATTAAATATACATCCGCAAATCTAAATAGTGGGTAATCTGTATCAGTCCATTCATCGCTTGAAGCCATATCGCCAGTAGAAGTAACATTTTTAAATTTTACCAGAGAATAACCTTCTTCAAACACACCAATATCTTCAATATCTAAAGTATGATCCTGAATATATACCATTGCCCTCCATGTTTCATTATTATCGCTGGCATCTTGGAATGTTCTTGCTCTTTGATCAGTATTTAATGTAAATTTCTCGATTAAGCTTCTTGTAGTTCGAATACCTCCCCAACCACCGGCTACACCATAATTCTCAAGAAGGTTTGTCATTGTGCCTCCAATTGCAGCATGAACCAGATAATTTGTACCACCCCATGATTTTGTAAAAGCACCATCATGACGAACAGCAAAAATAAGTTCGTTAGTTAAAGTATGATTATCAGCTAAAAAAAGATCGGCATAGTTACCTGCTAAAGAATAACCGGCATCAATAATTTTATTACAATAAGTTATACATTCAGTGTATTTACTTTCACCTATGTAAACCTCAGCATTTAGATATAATTTAGCCAACAGCATCCATGCAGCAGCTCTGTCTGCTCTCCCATAATCACTTGTTCTTGGTTCAGACATTATGGTTTCAATAGCTAATAATTCCGATTCGATATATGAGAAAAGATCCGCTCTATTTGTTTGAATTGGGAAAAATGCGCCCGGAAGATCATCTTCGGTAACAAAAGGAGGATTTGCAAAGAAATCCATTGCATACCAATAAGATAATGCTCTTAAAAATCTGGCTTCTGCAGAATGAACCTGATATTGTTCCATCCCTTCAGTTCTTCGCACAAATTCGTTACAAATCGTTACTTCGAACATTAATCTGTTATAAAGTCCGGCAATAAATAAATCGGCAGAAGACCATGTATGATAATGAAAATCTTTAATCGTTTTATCATTCCATCCAACAACAGCTTCATCTGTGGTAAGTTCCTGAGCCATCCATAATTGGCGTAAATAGTGAGATTCACCTTCGTCTCCGGTTAAAATATCCTGAGCACCACTGGGACCTTGTTGTCCTGTAACTGACAAACCAGCATAGCATTTTGCTAACAACTGAAGATATGCCGAGTCGCTTGAAAAAACATTATTTGGAGTTAATACATCTTTATCTAAGGGTTCTGTATCAAGATCATTAATACAAGAAACAAAGAAAGATATTATTAACATTAATCCGAAATAAGTTATTTTATTATATTTTATTTTCATGATTCTTGTTTTTAATATAGTTTAAAATCTTACACTTAATCCAAAAAGATAAGTTCTTGGTCTTGGATAAATATTGTTATCTATTCCTCCGTATATTTCAGGATCTAATCCATCATATCCTGTTATTGTAAATGCATTTTGAACGGTGGCATATAATCTTACACCTAAATCAACATTATTTAACATTGGTTTTAATAAATCATCAAAGGAATAACCAAGGGTGATATTATCAACTTTTAGGAATGAAGCATCATGAATATAATAATCTGAATTCGGTTGCGCTGCATTAAACTCTGTATTATATATATCTGTAGATAGGTTGCCAAGATAATCATTTGTAAAAATATTATCGTATCGTGCATTATCCGAGCTGATATTATCATAAATATAATTATTCAGATTTGCCCTGGCCGATAGGTTAAAATCAAAGTTTTTGTATTCTAACCTGGTAGAAAAACCAAATATCATATTTGCTGCAGGACTTTCTGCAAAATACTTATCATCTTCATTTATAATACCGTCATTGTTCCTGTCAACATAAGCACCCTCAATAGGTTTCCCATTGATATCATAAACTTGTTCGTATACAAAGAAAGTATTAATCGGGTAACCAACAACATGTTTCTGAATTGTGTTTCCCGTAGCTCCAGAAATGCTTCCAACATCTACACCTTTGTAGTTGGGATCATCAAACAATGTAAGTTTTGTAATTTCATTATCGTTATAGCTGAAATTTGCTCCTATTTCCCAGAACAAATCTTTCTTATTATAAGCTATTCCGGTTAATTCTATTTCGAATCCGGTATTTTCCAGATTACCTACATTCGTTTTAAGTTTGTCGGCGAAATTGCTTCCTATTGCAATAGGAATTTCGTTCAATAAATCCTTTGTTTCTCTTTTATAAAACTCTAATGACCCATTAAGTCTGTCTTTAAAAAAGCCAAAATCCAAACCAATATTATAGGTTGTTGTAGTTTCCCATTTAATATTAACATCATAAGCACTAGGTTTAATAGTATAAAATGCATGATCACCAAATGAATACATTGCATTTTGATCGCTTACAACAAAAAGAGGCATGTATGAATAATAATCGTCACCAATATCCTGCTGCCCTGTTTGTCCATAACCTAATCTAAGTTTTAAGTTACTTATTGCGTTAATATTTTTCATGAAATCTTCATCTGAAATTCTCCATGCTAAAGCTAATGAAGGGAATAAACCCCATCTGTTATCTTCTGAAAATCTTGAAGAACCATCTTCTCTAACAGTAGCTGTTAATAGATACTTATCCATAAAAGTATAATTTAACCTACCAAAGAAAGATATTAAATACAGTTCTTTTTCACCAGAAACCAATTTAGCTTCACCATCTTTAAACAAGATATTGTCTTCGTTGGTATCCCAGAAATGTTGCCATGAATATCCTCCCATTACATCAATCTTGCTATTGATATTATCAAGATCTTTTTTGTAATTTAGGAAAAAGTCTAAAAGGGAATTCTTTTTTTCTTGTGTATAATGCTTTTTTATCTCGGTTCTTCCGTAGGTATACCATGAAGCTTTAGGATCAATATCTTTATCTCCCTGAGAATCTGAATAATCATATCCCAATTTCACATTAGCTTTAAGTTCAGGTAAAAAATGGAATTTATACTCAAGTTGTAAATCACCAATAAATCTATTAACTATTGATTCATCATAAGTATAATCTAAAAGGGCTACTGGATTACTTGTAGCTAGTGGGTTGGGTGTATTACTGCTATTTAGCCATGCATAATAACCTCCATACAAACCTGTTTGATTATATACAGATTGAGTTGGGTCCATTCTTACTGCACTTCCTATCGCTCCTTTATCGGCAAATCTGTTTTCAATATAAGAATATTTTACACCAACATCAATCTTTAAATGATCATCTAATAAAGAAGGACTTAATCTAATATTTCCGGTAGCCCTTTCATTATTGCTGGTTTTTAATATACCATCTTTATTTGAATAACTTCCTGAAGCTCTGTAAGGGATATTATATAATGAGCCGGATATACCAAGATTATGTTCTTGTCCAAATGCCGTTTTAAAAATCTCATCCTGCCAATTTGTATTGGAAGATCCAAGTTTAGCAACCGCACCAGTTGAAATTGTGCCGGCAGTTTCCAAATCAGTTACTAACTGAGTATATTCAGCAGCAGAGAGGACATCAACAGTTTTAATGTTTTCGCTTAACGAAAATTTAGATGAATAATCTATTGTCATTTCCTTACCAAGCTTACCCGTTTTTGTAGTAATAAGAATTACCCCATTTGATGCTCTGGAACCATAAATAGCAGTAGCTGAAGCATCCTTTAAAACTGTAAAAGTCTCAATATCATCAGGATTAATGGTATTTAAAACGTTACTCATACCAGCAATATCAGAGTTACCAACTGGTATTCCATCAATTACATACAATGGGTCGTTACTTGCTGTTAACGAAGAACCTCCACGGATTCGTACCGTTGATTTACTTCCAGGTGCACCTCCTTCTGAGGTAATTGAAACACCGGCTATTTTACCAGATATTAATTCCTGAGCCGAAGTTATTGCTCCCTGATTAAAATCTTTTGTAGAAACTGTTGTTATAGCACCAGTTGCATCACCTTTTCTAACCTGACCATAACCAATAACCACAACCTCATCTAAATATTCCACTTGCTTTTCAAGTGCAATATTTATTTCTGTTCTTTCATTAACAACTACTTCCTGTGCTGCATATCCTACGTAGGAGAACACCAGAATTGCATCTTTAGGGACTGTTATTTCATAGTTCCCGTCAATGTTTGTAATTGCACCTATCCCCGAATTTTTTTCTAAAATAGTAACACCAGGTAATGAAATGCCTTCTTCGGCATCGGTAACATTACCCGTTACTTTTAATTGTGCTAACAAAATTCCTGGAATGAGAATTTGAAAGAAAATTAAAATTAATGTTAATCGAATTTTTTCCATCTTGCAATTTTTATTTTTAGGGTTAAATTTTCCCCTAAAGTTATAAAAACCGTTATCAATTGTCAAATACAAGAATATATATATCAGACATTTACAAACACGTCAATTAACTACAGGAACTATTTCAAACGTTTGCGAAAGGAGTTTAAACAAGAACTTATTTTATTAATAATTTAAGTTTATCTAAACAATTTCTTTATTTTTTGTTAAATTGTTTGAGAATTGAAATAGTTTTCCTTTCTTCATAACAAAATTTTAACCATTTAGTTTAGTATGAGAGGTCATCAGGTTACCATAAAAGATATTGCAAAAATTCTACATATTTCTCCTTCGACAGTTTCCAGGGCGTTGAAGGATCATCCTGATATTAACCCCCAAACAAAAAAGAATGTTCAGGATTTAGCCAAAAAACTCAATTATAAACCTAACCAAATAGCCCTTAACTTATTGCAACAAGAAAGTAAATTAATCGGAGTAATTATACCCGAAATAATTCACTATTTCTTTTCAACCGTAATTAGTGGAATTGAAAAGATAGCCAATGAGTCAGGTTACCATATTATAATCACACAATCAAACGAATCTTATCACAAGGAAGTAGAAAATATTCAGGCACTTTTATCAAGTAATATTGATGGTTTTATTATTACCATGGCAAAGACAACTTTAAATTTTGATCATTTTAAAAATGTTGAAGAAATTGGTGTCCCAATGGTTTTTGTTGACCGATCGTGCGATGCAGTTACAGCAGACAAAGTTTTGGTTGATGATTTTGACGGTGCATACAAGGCAACTAAACATTTAATCGAAAATGGATGTAAAAATATTATTCACCTGGCAGGCCCTCAAAACTTAGATATTGGAATTCAACGTAAAGAAGGCTTTTTATCTGCATTAAATAATTCAAATATTCCAATTAATAGTTACTCAGTTCAAATTTGCGATACACATGACCATGCTTTAAAATTAATTCCTGAATTGTTAAGCAGGCATAATAATATTGACGGAATATTTGCGGTAAATGATTTAACTGCTATAGGTGCAATGAAAGCAGTAAAGTCGATGAATAAAAAAGTTCCCGATGACATTGCCATTTCAGGATTTACAAATTCGCATATCTCATATATTGCTGACCCTGAATTAACAACCGTCGATCAAAAAGGCTTTGAAATGGGACAACATGCCGCAAGGATGATCCTTAAAAGGATTCATAGTGATGAAAATTATGGCCCCGTTACTACAATTCTAAATACCGATTTAATTATTCGAAAATCTAGTTTGAAGCGAAAATTGAATTAGCTTGTTTGCTTTTTTTATCTGCCCATCCAGTTTACATGCCGAATGGCATTGCAGGAGGGCTTTTATCTTTTATCTTTCCTTTTCCACTAAGGTATACACTAAGTCTCACTAAAATTTCCTTTAATGCAAACTGCAAACTGCATCTTGCTCCTTTTTTAACCGCAAACCTGTTGGCAGACAGGGGTGCTGAGACGCTAAGAGCACCTTTCTTTCAATTATAAACATTGGTTTTTAAATAAGAAATCAGTTCTTCTTTTAAAGATATTGAGTTTATTATTAAATGAAAAAACACCTGTATCGTAATAACTCATTAGCAAAACCAATTGACATAACATATAGAATATGTGAATTTTGCAATTCTTACTTTTTATTATGTAATAGCTTAACAATTTAAAGAGCTCACCTTTGTACCTGAATATTTTTTCAAAAAATTAATTTCAAAACATATGAAAACAATTAAAAAATTATCAAGCTTTGCAGTTCTTGCTTTAACAATAATGGCGGGATGTAGTCAGGATGAACCTTTAACAAAAAGCACTGACAACATGAAATCTTCAAAATTAGATGCAATTACTGTTAACTCAATAAAAACATCTAAAAGTACTTTTGAATCAAGTGATTTGCTGCTAGGTAGCGCATCATCATTTGCAGTATTGGCTGGTACAACAGTTACCAATGCTGAGGCTTCAGTAATAACAGGTGATTTAGGTGTTAGTCCTGGCACAGCAATTACGGGATTCCAACCAGAACCTATTAACTCAATTGAAGGTCCAGGAACAGTAACTTCAGGCTTGGGAATAGTAGATGGTATCATTTATGCAAGTGGTCCTGAAGCAGTTCAAGCACAAGTGGATGCTACAATAGCTTATAATTATCTTGTTGGACAAGAACCTAATACAATCTTAGGAGATGTTTATCAACTTGATGGACAGACATTCACACCCGGAATTTATAATTTTCCATCATCTGCTAATTTGCAAGTAAACGGAACACTTACTCTTGATTTCCAGGGAAACAACGATGCTCTGTTTATTTTTCAATTAGGTAGTACACTTGTAACAATGACTAATTCAAATATAATTGCCATTAACAATGGTAACGAAACTGAATGTCTTGGTTCAAACATATTTTGGACAGTTGGTTCTTCTGCAACTGTTGATGGTAATTCATTTATAGGAACTGTTATTGCTTTTACAAGTATTTCAATGACAAATACCGGAAATGAATCTGGAACGACTAATGTATCAGGTAGAATGTTAGCTTTAGGTGGTGAAGTTACCATGGTTAATAGTATAATTACGACTTGTGGTACTGGAACTATTATAACACCAGATCCAGAACCAAATTGTACATGGAATAATGAAACAGCTTGGTCTGCAGGAACACGTTATGTAAAAAAAGGCAATTGGGCTACTTATACTTCTTATAATGGCGTAGAAAAAACTGTAATTTTATATGCGGGTCAACACATCAATATAGGTAATGTAATATTTTCTGCTCCAATTGAAGGTAATATAACAATTACAATTGAGCTTAATGAGTTTGGAGAATTCCAGAATATTAGCGAGAACGTTAAGATTCAGGATTATAGCACGGCTCCTTCAAAGAATCCAAAACCAGGAAGATTTGATTACAAAGCAGATGCTTCAGGTTCAACATTTGAAATGGTTGTTCCAGTAAATAGCTTCTATGGAGTACACATTGATGCAAAAAGTAAAGTGTGTAAATAATTAAAAGATTAACATTTATAATCTAAATTGGAAAAGAGCGTTGCTTATTAAGCAACACTCTTTTTTTATTTCCTTTTATCTTTGGATGGCTTTACACTTTTCGTGATATTCTTCAATCAATACTAAACCCAGAGCAATTCCTGATTTTGTTGAAAATTTGCTCCAGAATTAAGCACGGCAATTCTATATCCAACGTAATAGGTATCTCTTTTTTAACTGTATATGATATAAATAAAAAACAAAAAATGTAAGACACAAAAAAAGCGACAAAGAATTAACTTTATCGCTTGTGTAGCGATAGGTCCCGACTTGTGTCGGGAAACTGCCGACCTTCCCGATTAAAAATCGGGACGCTCTAACCGTTCCTAATTAAGTCTTCAATATATTTTCTACTCTTCTTTTTCTTTATAGCTTTTTCCCTTCTTATGGCTTCACTCTTTTCTTGATATTCCTCAATATAAACTAGACTCCAAGGAATTCCAGACTTTGTAGAAGTTGTCGCACCAGAATTATGTTTAACGATTCTGGAATTTACATCTGAAGTATATCCAACATAATAACGATCTCTTTTTTGACTATATAGAATATAAATAAAATACATAGATCTAATATACAAAAAAAGCGACAAAGAATTAACTTTATCGCTTGTGTAGCGAGAGGCGGAATTGAACCGCCGACCTCATGATTATGAATCATGCGCTCTAACCATCTGAGCTACCTCGCCAACTATTATAATCTTAAGAACTTCAGCATTCAAGCGCTCTAACCCTGTCTGCAACAGGCAGGCATCCGAGCTAGCTCGCCATTTGTTTATGGGGTGCAAATATAATATTTTATTTTATCTTTTATAATTTCAATGTACAATTTCTAAAAAAAAAATGATATATTGCGTTACAGGGAAAAATTGCTAATAAATTGACCTATGAAAAATAAATTTGAATTAGAATACACAATAAACTCATCTCCTAAAATTTTATATACCAGATTAAGCACTCCGGGAGGATTATCTGAATGGTTTGCCAATGACATAAATATACAAGGGAGTATTTATACTTTTATTTGGGAAGGTGTTGAACAGGAAGCGGAACTTACCATTAAAAAAGAAAATCAGCTTGTTCGATTTAAATGGATTGATGACGAAGATGATGCATATTTTGAATTTAAAATTCATAAAGATGAATTGACAGGAGAAGTAGCGCTCATAATTACTGATTTTGCCGAGGACAATGAAAAATCTGACATTATTGATCTATGGGATTCACAAATTGCTGAATTAAAACGTGCACTTGGGCTTTAATTTCCTTAAACCATTTATTCTTACGATAAAATAATTTATTTTTGTAATCGTTTTAATAAAAATTGATTGATGTGAAGCGATTACATAAATTTATTTTAAAATCATATTTTGGACCTCTAGTCGCAACATTCTTTGTTTCTTTATTTATCCTTTTAATGCAATTCCTGTGGAAATACATTGATGATTTAGCAGGAAAGGGACTTGAATGGACAGTAATCGCTGAATTAATCGTGTATGCCTCGGCTCGTCTAGTTCCCATGGCTCTTCCTTTGGCAATATTGTTATCTTCAATCATGACCTTTGGAGATTTAGGAGAAAACTTTGAGTTAACAGCAGTAAAATCCGCAGGTGTTTCTTTACAACGATTCATGACCCCTCTAATCATACTAACTATTGCTATAAGTATAGGGGCATTTTATTATTCCGATTATATTATACCTTATACTAATCTTAAAACCGGTGCATTAATATACGATGTAAAAAACCAACGACCCGAACTTCAAATCAAAGAGGGAATGTTTTATAATGGTATTGATGGTTATAGTATTAAGATTGCAAAGAAAAATTATAAAACAAATCTTTTGCAAAATATTATGGTTTATGACCATAGTGATAATAAAGACAATGTAAAAGTTACCATTGCCGATTCTGGTTACATGAGAATGACAGCCGATGAGCTTAATTTAATTTTAACCTTATACAATGGATATACTTTTGAGGAAGTTGAAGAATCGAGAAAAAAAAGACAAAAAGACAAAACATACCCTCATACCCGGCAAAGTTTTGAAAAACAGGAAGTCATTTTTAAACTTACAGGTTTAGATTTTAATCGCACCGATGAAGAGTTGTTTAAAAACAATTTTCAAATGCTAAATCTAAAGCAACTTGAGTATGCTGAAGATTCTTTATATATTCAATATAATAATCAAATCAAAGATTTTTCTAAAAACCTTATCAGCACGAATTATTACAAAAACGAAAGATTAATGAATGATGAATTTAAAAAACTTCATACATTAAAGGAAAAAAAGGAAGCTGATAAGCCTAAAAATAAAAAAAACAAGAAAAAAGCCCGCCTGCAAGCCACGGATGGTAATCCAGACGAGAAGGCAAAGAAGATAACTCCCAAAAAGGATTCTTTAATTTCAAAACCAAAAAAAGATTCTACAGTAATATTTAACATTGATACTGCTTATAAGTCATTGAATTTAAACAACAAAGATCATGTTATGCAATATGCATTAACATTTGCCAGGGCAGTTCAAAATAACCTTACAAATTCGAAAAAACAATTTGAATATAAGGCCGAGCGAATCCGCAGACACCAGATTGAATGGCACAGAAAGTTTTCACTTTCGTTTGCCTGCCTTGTATTTTTCTTTATTGGGGCTCCCTTAGGTGCTATTATTCGAAAAGGTGGATTTGGAACTCCTGTGGTAATATCTATCTTGTTCTTCATTCTTTATTATATAATTTCTATTTCAGGTGAAAAATTTGCCCGTGAAGGAGTCATGCCTGCATATATGGGTATGTGGATGTCTTCGTTCATCTTAATGCCATTGGGTATTTTCTTAACTTATAAAGCAACCACCGATTCAGTAATTTTAAATGCTGATACCTATTTACTATTCTTTAAAAAGCTTTTTAAACGATTATCAAAGAAATCGGATTAAATGAATATCCTACAGATTGCAAATAAGGCCATTTATCCACCTGATGGAGGTTCTATCGCAATCTTAAGTATAGCAAAAGCTTATGTGAACAATGGTCATAAAGTGCATCTTTTAAATATGATTACTCATAAGCATCATAATAATACAAAGATCATTGAGCCCGAATTCAGAGACAATCTTACTATATCTGGTATTAAGATCAATACAAAGATATCATTCATTAAACTTATTGCGAATTTCCTGTTTTCAAGTAAACCATTTATTTCCGAAAGATTTCTTTCTAAAAAGTTTGAAAACTCTCTAATTAATTTATTTGAAAATAATTTATTTGACTTTGTTCAAATCGAAGGATTATATTCATTACAGTATATAAAGTGTATTAAGCAAAATTATAAGGGAAAAGTTTTATATCGACCACATAATGTTGAGTATTTGATCTGGGAAAGAAATGCCTTTGAAGCAAAATCCATATTAAAAAAAATCTACTTCAAATCATTATCAAAACGAATCAAAAAACTTGAAGAAAAGTACTTAAATTCATACGATTACTTAATCCCAATTTCAAATGCAGATGCTGAAATATTTAATAAATTGGGCAACCAAAAACCTTTTAAAGTTTCACCTTTTGGTATTGATTTTAATATTATCATAAATCAATCCGGAGCTGATAAGCCAGATTCAGAGCAATCCATAAATTATATTGGAGCTCTTGACTGGATTCCAAATCAGAAAGGATTAAAATGGTTTATAGATTATTGTTTTCCTATTGTTTTAGAATCATTTCCCGAAATAAAACTTAACATAGCGGGACGAAATGCCCCTGATTGGTTTATAAAAAAATTAAATCAAAATAATAATATTCGATATGTGGGTGAAGTAAATAATGCATATGAATATTTACATACTCCGGGTCCTGTAATTGTCCCTTTATTTTCCGGAAGCGGAATGCGGGTAAAAATCATTGAAAGCATGGCTATAAAAAAAGCAATTGTTTCAACCAGTATTGCTGCCGAAGGAATAAATTGTATGCATAATGAAAACATCTTAATTGCCGATAATCCTGAATATTTTGCAAATTCGGTTATCTCACTTTTAAAAAATCCGGATTTACAGAAAGAAATTGGAGAAAATGCATCTAAATTCGTAAAAGATAATTTCGATTTTAATATTATTGCAAACAATATATTAAATTTTATTAAAGACTGATCGTGTATATATTATTCTGGACATCTTTACTAATTATAGTATATTCTTATTTAGGATATCCTCTTAGTATTTATACATTAAGTTTATTCGTTAAACTATTTAAATCGAAAACAACCACAAATCAAAACAATGCATACGAGCCAGATGTGACTCTCTTTGTTGCTGCATATAACGAATTAGGTATTGTTGATGAAAAACTAAAGAATTCGTTTTCCATAGTTTATCCCAAAGAAAAACTAAAATATGTTTGGGTAACCGACGGATCAGATGATGGAAGTCCGGAAGCTTTATCTAATCATAAAAACGTTCAGGTATATCATCATAATGATCGAAAAGGAAAAATAGGTGCTATAAATCGTGGGATGAAATTCATCGAAACACCCATTGTCATTTTTTCAGATGCAAATTCTATGTTAAATAAAGAATCCATCTTACATATTGTAAATGAATTTAAAGATCCACAGGTTGGTTGTGTTGCAGGCGAGAAAAGAATTATTTTAAAGGATAAAGATAATGCTGTAAATTCCGGTGAAGGTATATATTGGAAATATGAATCGTTTATTAAAAAATCTGAATCACAAATTAGTTCAGCCCTGGGAGCAGTTGGAGAATTATTTGCAATAAGAAAAGAGCTATTTGATGAAATTGAAAGCGATACTATTCTTGACGATTTTATTATCTCGTTGCGAATTGCACAAAAAGGTTTTAACATAAAATATGTTCCAGAAGCTTATGCTATAGAAAGTGCTTCAATCAGTATCCACGAAGAACTTAAAAGGAAAACCCGGATTGCATATGGTGGATTTCAAGCCATTACACGATTAAAATCATTACTAAATCCTTTTAAGAATCCTCTATTAACATTTCAATATTTGTCTCATAAAGTTCTTAGATGGACACTTGTTCCAATTGCTTTTATACTGGTTTTTGTATCCAACTTGCACATTGCTTTTGTAGAGAACTGGCATGGATTTTACTCAGGTTTATTTTATTTGCAAATTATTTTTTATTTATTCGTTTTTTTAGGAAGCATTTTACAATCAAAAAAGACCAATTTAAAAATCCTATTTGCACCCTATTACCTTTTCATTATGAATCTTGCAGAAATTATTGGTTTACTGAGGTTCTTAAGAAAATCACAATCAGTAAACTGGGAAAAAGCAAAAAGAGAATAATCACTTTAATTAATAGTGACTTTTTTAGGGAAATTTAAACACTTATTATACTTTTGCAAAACAATTTTCTTTTTAAATATATCAAAATGCCTAACAATCAAGACAATAATAAAAGCAAGCTTAATACTGTTGAAGAAGCCATAGAAGAAATTCGGGCAGGGAAAGTAATCATAGTTGTTGATGATGAAGATCGCGAGAACGAAGGAGATTTTGTTGTTGCAGCTGAAACGATCACTCCCGAGATTGTAAATTTTATGGCAACTTATGGCAGAGGTTTAATTTGTGCTCCACTACCAGAAGACAGATGTGAAGAACTTGATCTGGAACTCATGGTTGGCAATAATACAGCTTTACATGCTACCCCATTTACTGTTTCGGTTGATTTAAATGGTCATGATTGTACGACAGGTATCTCGGCATCGGATCGTGCAAAAACGATCAGGGCTTTAGTTGATCCTAATACGAAACCCGAAGATCTTGGTCGTCCGGGACATATATTCCCTCTAAAAGCCAAACAACGCGGTGTAATCCGCAGAGCCGGACATACCGAAGCTGTAGTTGATCTTACAAGGCTTGCTGGAATGAAACCTGGAGGTGCTCTTGTCGAAATTATGAACGAAGATGGAACAATGGCACGTATGCCTCAGCTTCTTGAAATCGCAAAGAAATTTGATCTTAAAATTATTTCAATTGAAGAACTAATAAAATATAGATTAAAAGAAGAAAGTCTGGTTGAAAAAGGAGTAAGAGTTAAACTTCCAACAGAATATGGCACGTTTGATTTAATCCCCTTCAAACAAAAATCAAATGGTTTAGAACATGTTGCGCTTATTAAAGGCGAATGGACCAAAGATGAACCTGTTTGTGTACGAGTTCACTCATCATGTGTTACCGGCGATATTTTTGGATCAAAACGTTGCGATTGCGGACAGCAATTGCATAAAGCTATGAGAAAAATAGATGAAGCCGGAAAAGGTGTTATACTTTATATGAATCAGGAAGGAAGAGGAATTGGCTTGTTTAATAAAATGAGAGCTTATAAACTGCAAGAAGAAGGCAGGGATACTGTTGAAGCCAATATTGAGCTAGGATTTGAAGACGACGAAAGAGATTATGGAGTTGGAGCCAGTATTTTACGAGAACTTGAACTTGGTAAAATCCGACTTTTAACCAATAATCCTATCAAAAGAAAAGGTCTTGAAGCATATGGATTGGTAATAATCGAGAATCTGCCCCTCGAAATCGAACCTAATGAACACAATAAGTTTTACTTAGAAACTAAACAGCATAAAATGGGGCACACACTTGAACTTGTGAACATAAAGCCTGGCAAATAGTATCTCTACTTTATTTCGGGTATTGTAGTCTAAAAAATCGAAATACTGTTAGATACTCGTCATTTCAAAAATAAAAAGCCCAATGCAACTACTCAAGTTGAATAGATAATTGTATTTAATTAAATATTAATAGGATATACATTTCACGCAAAGTTTGCAAAGAATATCGCAAAGACCGCAAAGTATTCATAATAAACACTTTGCCTTTTTTTCGTTTCTTTTACTCAGCGCTCTTTGCGGGGAATTTTTAATCATAAAACACAAATAATCAAAAATTTTAACAACCTGATTAGTTACAGCCCAATTTTCCCGGACTTCTTCTTTTTAAATAAGATATTCATTATTTACATTAAACTAGAATTCTACTGAACCACCTAAGGCATTATGTTTTTCAACTGTATTTTTAAAATCATTCTTTATTAAAACATAAAATTCGTCAGGAGTTATATTATTTAATGAACAAAAATCAACCACAGAAACATCTTCATTGCTTACCGTAAAATTATATTTCACAAGTTTACTTTCTAAATCAGGGTATGTAACCTTAAACACATGTTCTGCAAAATCAGTTAACGAAAGTTTTTCTGCATCAGGGAAGTCAGGAATCTCAACATTTCTGGAGTAACTATCTGATATTTCATTCCCAATTTGAACAATCGTACTAAAAGGGTACCAATCATATTGTGTACCGAAGAAAACTAAAACTGTTATTACTATTGCAGCAATTATTTCTTTCAGATTTGCCAGTTTAAACTTAGCCTGCGAAAAGTAATAGATTAAAATACCCCAGTTAATCTTGAAAATATGAAATATCGAAAATAAAATAAACAAGTAAGAAAATATCGTATGCTGATGTTCCCATTGTTTTTTTGTAAGGTTTAAAACATCCCAGCCAATCCATCTCGACAGACTCCCCTCAGGAGCTATGTATAAAATTATTCCTGAAATTGATAGTATAATAAATGAAAATAATAAGCCTAAGCTTATAAAACTTTGCCAATTAAATTTAGTATTCATTCTGGTAATTTGTATTTATGACAGTAGCTAATAGAAAGTTTAAAATTTTATTTAATACTTTTGGGCAAAGCTAAAAAAAAGAACTTAAAATGAATAAAATCAATTTAAGAATAATTTATATGGGCACACCTGATTTTGCGGTTGAGCCTTTAAAACTATTGGTTGAAAACAATTACAATGTTGTTGGAGTTGTTACCAATCCCGATAAACCCGCGGGGAGAGGACAAAAACTACAAGAGTCGGCAGTAAAGAAATATGCAATTAGTCAGAATTTAAATATTCTGCAACCCCATAAATTCAGAGATGAATCCTTTTTAAATGAACTAAAAGAATTAAATGCCGATTTGCAAATTGTTGTTGCTTTTAAAATGCTGCCAGAAGTAGTTTGGAATATGCCCCGAATTGGCACTTTTAATCTACACGCTTCATTACTGCCGCAATACCGGGGAGCAGCACCTATTAACTGGGCTATTATAAATGGAGAAAGTAAAACGGGAGTAACAACTTTTTTTCTAAAACACGAAATAGATACCGGGAATATTATTTTTCAGGAAGAAGTTCAAATCCTGGAAGATGATGATGCCGGAAGCATCCACGACAAATTAATGTATAAAGGAGCAAACCTTGTTTTAAAAACTGTAGATTCCATTCTTACAGGTAATTATCCCCAGCTTAATCAGAATATTTTAGTTGAAGCTGGTACTTTAATTAAACATGCCCCTAAAATTTTTAAGGATGATTGTAAAATAAACTGGAATAAGGATTTAAATTCAATTCATAACCATATTCGTGGCTTAAGTCCATATCCTGCTGCATGGACAGAGATGGTTAATAACGAAGAAGAAATTCAAATCAAGATATTTAAATCAGAAAAAGAATCAGGGAATCATAATTTCACAACAGGTAAAATTATTTCAGATCAGAAAACCCATTTAAAAGTTGCAGTAAAAGGAGGATTTGTTCATTTGAAAGAATTACAATTGGCTGGAAAGAAAAGATTAAGAGTTGAAGACTTCTTAAGAGGTTTTCAGGAAATAAATGAGTATAATTTTTCAACAAAAGTTTGATTTAGCTGTTTTCAAAAAGAAACAGTTAATCAAATAAAAATGGTAAATAATTACGGTTCCGATCAAAAAACTGCATTGCAGGCAAAAATTGATGCACAAAAAATTGCCTTCGCTCCCATTGTATTTCAAGCAGTAAAGTCACTCAGAGATTTCAAAATCCTTGATTTGTTAAATAAACATACCGAAGGCCTAAGCCCTATTGAAATTTCAAAAGAAACAGGTATAAGTGAATATGGAGTAAAAGTATTGCTCGATGCAGGATTAAGTGCCGAAGTTGTAATTCGAAGTGATAATAAATATCAATTAACAAAAACAGGGTATTATTTTATTAATGATACGATGACAACCATCAATATGGATTTTGTAAACGATGTCTGTTATGAAGGAATGTTTTATTTAAAGGACTCGATAAAAAATGAGAGTCCCGAAGGGCTAAAAGTTTTTGGTAACTGGCCAAGTATTTATCACGGACTATCTGAGCTGCCAGAACAAGTAAAAAAAAGCTGGTTTGCATTTGATCATTTTTATTCCGACAATGTTTTCATTTCAATTTTACCATTAATCTTTAAAAATAATCCCAAGAAAATACTTGATGTTGGTGGGAATACAGGAAGATTCTCATTTCAATGTGTTCATTATAATCCTAAAGTTGAGCTTACTATTATGGATTTACCCGGACAGCTTAATGTGGCTTTACACAATGCAAAAAAAGAAGGTATAGAGAAACAAATAAAAGGCTATCCATCAGACATATTAGATCATAACAAGGAGTTCCCAAAAGGATTTGATGTAATTTGGATGAGTCAGTTTCTCGATTGCTTTTCAGAAGAAAATATCCTGCAAATATTAACAAGAGCCTATCACTCTATGGATGAAAACGCAAGCTTATTCATTCTGGAGACCTATTGGGACCGGCAAAAATTTGACATTTCTACGTTCTGTCTAAATAATACGTCTTTATATTTTACAGCAATGGCGAATGGGAATAGTCGAATGTATCATTCCGACGACATGATCAGGTTAATTGAAAAAGCAGGATTTAAAATTAGTAACATACAAGATGATTTGGGTATAAGCCACACCTTAATTGAATGTGTTAAATAGCTTTTTAGAATCTTTTGTTGTTAGGTTACAAATTCTCATATTTATCGCAGCAAGCAACATGTATTTTTGTAACTACTAAGGTAATTTATACTATTGATTATTTGTTTTTATGATTAAAAAGTTCACGCAAAGACGCTAAGTTAAAGAAATGCAAACCTGCCAGCCGGCAGCTGGAACGCAAAGGGCTTACCATAAACACTTTGCGCTTTTTCCGATAATTTTTGTGAACTTTGCGTGGAATGCTTATCCTATTGGTCTTTAATTAAATAACCCCATTTAGACTACCTGAGTAGTTAAGTGTTTTTTATACCTAATCGGTGTATGATAATATAATAAGCAATATATAAGTAGCAATAGATCACCCAGGCGAAATTCGAAAAGTTTAACACAAAATAAGAGAAAAATACATTAGTCTATTTATCAAAATTTTCAATTACCGGAGTTTCTTCTATAACATCGGAGTGTTCTTTATAATCTCTCAACCACAGTTTTTGCCCAACAGCAGGTTCAGAACCTTCGTCCATCAAGTTTTTTTCGTACAACTTTTTAATTTTTATCCCATACATCTGTGAAATGGCATACATCGATTCACCTTCTTTTACCTCGTGAAAATCAAATCCGTGTTCGGCTTTATTTCTTTTGGGCTGGATATACAGAATTTGGCCTTCAGTTAATTTGCTGTTTTCTTCTATCTCGTTATACTTAAAAAGCTCCCATGGAAGCATTCCTAATTCTTCAGTAATACTTTTAAAGCTATCGCCTTTTTTAACAATGATATAATCAATTCTGTTCTTACTAAATACTCGATGCTTCTCGGTATATATCTTAAAATTATCGACATCGGCCAGAACCACTTTTTGTGAATCCTGAACAAATTCTTCAGTTTTATAATTTGATAAACTTCCTCCCTGATCAAAAACGTAAAGTTGATTATCTTCAATGATCCTTATTAATAATGTTGCATATGTTTTACTGGTTGCATAACCGGCTCTTTGCAGTCCTTTTGCCCAGGATTTATAATCGGTAGGATTAAGATCAAACAAAAATGAATATCGTGTTCCTTTAACTATAAAATCCGAATGATCTTTATATGATTCGTATACAGTATTGTATTTTCTAAAACATTCATTTCTTTTATCATCATCGTGGTAAACTTTTCCTCCCTTCCATCCGTTATGGCATTTTATACCAAAGTGATTGTTTGATTTTCTTGCCAAGGTACTATTACCATTATCCGATTCGAGCATAGCCTGAGCCAGAGTAATGCTTGCAGGGATCCGACTCCTTTTCATTTCCTTAATAGCCAGTTCATTAAAGTTATTTATATAATCTTTACGATCAATAGAAATATAATTATTAGTTGATTTAGATGATGATTTTGGTACCTGCTGTACCTTACATGAAATTACGAATAAGGGTATTATCAGGAATATTAGCTTTTTTGTCATTTTTTTTTTGTTATTTTGAACAAATGTAAAAAAAATATTTAATGTTGAATTTGATATTTTTTTCTAAAGGAACAACTTCATATGATTAAACGTGAAATAAAATCAATATTGTTTGATTACAATTCTCTTGCCGAACTTGATGAAAAATATCAGGAATTAATTCAAAAAGCAAAAGAAGCTGCAGAAAACGCTTATGCTCCTTATTCAAAGTTTAATGTAGGTGCAGCTGTATTACTTGAAAACAATGAAATTATCCAGGGAAACAACCAGGAGAATGCAGCATATCCATCGGGTTTATGCGCTGAGCGAGTGGCCATCTTTTATGCTAATTCCAAATATCCTAATATCCCTATTAAGGCTATAGCTGTGACAGCAAGTACAGAAAAAGGATTCATAACTGACCCGATTCCTCCTTGTGGTTCATGTTTACAAGTTATTTTAGAAAGTGAAAAAAGATCTGGAAAACCTATTGAAGTATTGCTATACGGACAAAATAAAATAACTATTGCGGATAGCGTTATACAGTTTTTACCCTTATACTTTAATAAAGAAATGCTAAAATAGATATTAGTATTTTGATAATTTTTTAAGGAATTCTGCATTAGGAACTATACCATATTCATCATCAGAATATTCCGGTTTGAGCCTGTTTACAAAATACATATCTAATTCGATATTATTTTTAACTTCTATTTTGCCTCTATAAGTGCAGTCAAAATAATCTTTAATAAATTCATACGTATCACCAGAAACATTAACTTTTCCCACTTCGCCCGACTGTTCCATCCTATTGGCTTTATTTACCGCATCACCCCAAATATCATATGCAAATTTCTTTTTCCCAATTACACCTGCAATAACTTCTCCTGTATGTATTCCCAATCGCAACTCCCATGCAGTTTCGTTTTTCATTTTCTCTTCTTCTGCATATTCCTTCATAAATTTTTGAATCTCTAATCCTGCAAGAGTAACATCAATGGGGTTACTTTTATTTCTTAAAGGTAAGCCCCCAGCACACATATATGCATCACCAATCGTTTTTATTTTTTCAATATAATGTCCTTCAATTATTTCATCAAATTTTTGGATATACATATTTAACTCTTCAACCAAATCCTGACTCTCCATTATTCCTGTTAGCTTCGAAAAGTCTTTAAAATCAGTAAATAATATAGAAACTAACTTATATTGTTTTGATTTTGCGAAACCTTTTTTCTTTAATTGTTCTGCCGTTTCAAAAGGAAGAATATTTAATAAAAGCTCATCGGATTTTTTCTTTTGTTCTTCGCTAAGTTCTTTTTGCTTTTCAATTTCCTGACGTTGTTTTTCCAACAGTAAATTTGAATTTTCTAGATGCTCAGTTAGTGTAACTAAGCTCTCATTTTTAGCTTCGAGTCTTTCTTCTGCTTCTTTTAGTTCTGTAACGTTGGATTCTATTGCGATATACTTAATAATCTGATCCTGTTCATTATAAACAGGAGTTAGGGTTGTTTGAATCCAGATTGGCTGTCCGTCTTTTGTTTGCCATTTTTTTTCATAAGCGGAACTTTCGGCACCTTCCCTGCATTTTTGTATGGCATCATTCAACTTAGGATTATTCTCAGGATCAAATAACAATGATTCAAACTTCTTCCTAAACTCTTCCAGCGTGTAACCATACATTTTTTCAAATCCTTCATTAACCCATTCAATTTTGTTTTTATTACTAATAATAACAACGCCAGTTGCAGTTTTACGCGCAACAATTGAAAGTTCACGAAGCAGTTCATGTTCAATGTATATATCGTGTTGAAAATCTCTTCTACTTTCAGCAGCTTCAATACGCATTAAGAGTTCATCTTTGCTATAAGGACTTCTGATAAAGTCAACAATACCGTATTCAAATACTCTATCAAAGTTTGTTCGTGGAGAATAATCGGTAATTAATATTACAGGAATATCATGTGTTAATTTATCCTGTTTTAATGACATTATACTTTCTATTCCATTTCTTGCAAGCGATTCTACACTAATTAAAATTATATTTGGTTGAACAAGGAGTGCAGAATTGTAGATTTCGCTTCGCGCTGATTGTGAAATTCCAAATCTATCTTTATCATCTTTAAGAATATCTTGCAAATAAGAAAATGCATTTCCTTTATCATCTGCAATTAATATCTTGTAAATCATAGAATTTGAAATAGAGTGTTACTTAAAAAGTTTATCAGTTAAAAATATAACTTTTAAACTAAAAAAATCTCTATTTAACTTTTTTTTTAACTACTCCATATTTACCATTCATAATATCTTTTATACCTTTCATCAAAAACCGACTTAAATAAGAAAAACAAGATCAAAATAAGTTACGAGTTCGTGCTAAATTTCATTTACAATCATTATTTTTATTTTTCCAAATGGGGAAAGTAATATGATTTTTAGATTATTGTTATTAAGTGAAAGCAAAAAGGAGATTGATAAAATTACTTCTTTACTAATTTCTGAATTTCCCGACATAACTCTTGAGATAAGGGTTCCAGATATTGAAATTCTAAATGAAATTGAATCTCTTTCTCCTGATGTAATAATTTTTGATGTAGACAATCCCAAAAATCATTTTAATGAAAATTTAGATCTTACAAGGAATATTCTAAGTATTAAACAAATACCAATTATTGTTATATCATCAACAAACGATTATAAAAAAATATATAAAACAGGAGCAATAAATTTTATTCAAAAGCCTTATTCTGAAATTACTTTAGTATCAAATTTTAAAACAGCTACTAATCTTATAAGTGTATTAGATTCAATAAATATCAAAGAAGCTGAAATTGAAGAAAAGGATAAGAAGATTAACTTACAAATTGAAAGCGAGCTTAAGCAACGTGAGATTATTATCAGGAAAAATAAGGAAATTATGGCAGATATTCGATATGCCAGCAGAATACAACATGCTATTTTACCAAATATAGATTTTATTAATGAAACTATTCACGAATACTTTATTTTACATCAGCCTAAAAGTCATGTTAGTGGTGATTTTTATTGGGTTTCTTGCTTAGGTAATAAAAAGATAATTGCTGTTGGTGATTGTACAGGACATGGATTATCTGGCGTATTAATGCATATGTTAGGTTCTGTATATTTAAACGAAATTGTTTCAAAGGGAGTTTTTTCTACTGCAAGCGATATCTTAGAACAACTTCGTGATAATATTATGAGATCACTAAATCAGACCGGGGAATCAGGAGAAGCGCAGGATGGACTTGATATAGCGCTTTGCATTGTTGATTGTGAGAAAAAAAAGCTGCAGTTTGCTGGGGCCAATAATCCGCTTTACATTGTTAAAAAAAATGATTTAATTGAAATCAAAGGCGACAGAATGCCCGTTGGAATACATATCAATTTTGACAAACCCTTTACAAATCATTTAGTAGATTTAGAAAGTAATGATAAAATATATTTGTTCTCGGATGGTTATGCTGATCAGTTTGGCGGGCCTAAAGGCAAGAAATTTAGATACAAACAATTTAAAGAATTACTTCTTACTATTTGCCATGAACCAATGAATATTCAAAAGGAAATTTTAAATAATACTCATGATAAATGGAGGGGCTCAACTGAGCAAATTGATGACATTCTTGTTTTTGGAATAAAAATAAAATAACTTTAACCTTTGTAAATTTTATTGAAGTGAAAAAAATAACTAAAATCATACTTTCTTTTTTTATCACTTATCTTTTTTTCTGTTATTCTGTTATATCGCAGGATATTCCTTCGTCGATTAAAAATGAACTACAAGCTTACGAAGCTAAAATTGTACAATATAAAAAAGAAAATAATTTACAACTTGAGTTAGAGTTTCTTAATAAAGCAGCATTTTTATGTTGGGATAATCAATTGTTTAATAAGGCTATTGATCATTTTAAAAGAGGAGTTGAAATAAACGAAAAGCTTAACAACCAAAATGGTATAATGTTAAGTGCAAATTACATTGGGATGATCTATAATGATACTCAAGATTACAACTCTGCTATTACCTATTTTCGAAAAGCCCTTGAAATAAACAGAAAACTAAATAATAAGGAAAATATATCATCTTCACTTGTTAACATTTCACAATCCTTTCAGCAACTTGCCAATTATGAAGAATCAAACAAATGGGCTCTGGAGGGAGTTGAAGTAGCTAAAGAATTAAATAATTTAAAATTAGTTAGAAGCTTTTATGGGATATTAGCAAATAACTTTCAAAGTCTTGGAAACTCCGAAAAAAGCATTGAATATTTTGATTTGTTTGCTTCCATAGATAAATACCTTAAAAAAGAAGAGATTAAGGATATCAAACAACAATCTGAATCTGAAGTACAAAAAGCCAAGCAAGAGAAAGAGATAACAAAGCAAGAGCTTGTTAAACAAACCGACAAGTTAAAAGAAACGGAGACTTCACTTGCCCAGGTTGAAGAAGTAACCCGCGAACAACAAATGCAATTAGAACTTCAAGAATCAAAAATAAGAGAACAGGCAGCACAATTAAAATTTGAACGATTAGTAAGAAGAGTCATTATTGGTATTCTAATTATTTTCTTTGCTTTTTTTACAATTTTAATGGTTTTATACAGAAAAATAAGAATCCAGAAAAATCAAATTGAAGAACAGAGAGATATTCTGGATATCCAAAATAAAAAAATAAATGCAAGTATTCAGTACGCACAAAATATTCAAAGAGCAATACTTCCGGTTAAAAATCAAATTGAAAATCTATTTGAAAGTTTTATAATATATCGACCCAAAGATATAGTCTCAGGAGACTTTTATTGGTTTGCCCAAACACAAGACACAGCTTTCCTTGCTGCTGTTGATTGCACTGGGCATGGAGTCCCTGGTGCATTTATGTCAATGATAGGAAATAGCCTCTTAAACGAAATTGTTTTAGAAAAAAAAGTTGTAGAACCAGCAAAAATATTATCTTTATTAAACGAAAAAATAATTGAATCGTTAAGACAGGAAGAAACAGAGAACAAAGATGGAATGGATGTTTGTTTTATTTCGATTGATTTAAAATCAAAACAAATAAATTTTTCCGGAGCAAAACGACCATTATTTATATTTAAGAAAAAAACCTCTGAATTTGATGAAATTAAGGGAGACAGAATATCTATTGGAGGAGTAAAAAACACTAAAGAAATTGAACAATTTAATAATCACATTATAAATACTGAAAAAGGAGATATTTTATTTTTATCTTCAGATGGTTTAACAGATCAAAATAATTCAGAACGAAAAAGATTTGGAAGTAATAAGCTGAAAGAAATAATTTTAAATAATATTTCGGAACCAATGGCTAAACAGAAGGAAATTATTGAGAATGAGCTAAGCGATTTTCAGCGAGATGAAGAGCAACGTGACGACATTACTTTAATTGGAATAAAAATTAATTAACCTAATGACTGATACGAATATCGTTTCATTTATGACAAATAAAACAATATTATCTTATAAAGGACCTTTTTACATTGAGCTAATATCTGTTTTTGGAACAAATATTCGAAACTTTAACGATGCATATAGCAATGCTCGAAAAAAACTTTTTAAGATTTTTATTGAACTTTCGCAAAACGTTTCGAATTATTCTGAAAATTATCATATGGTCAACAATGTCCAAAGAATTGGTGTTGGAGAACTTACTTTAAAAGATTTAGAAAAAGCTTATCTTTTTACTACAAAAAATCAAGTAAAAAAGACCGATGCAGAGATTCTTGCTGAACGATGTGAAATAGTAAATGCATCAGACCAGTTAAAACTGAGAGAATTAAAAAGAGAACAGAGATTAAATTCACCGGGAGAAAAATTTGGTGCCAGAATTGGACTAATCCAGGCAGTAATGCTATCAAATAATACACTTGAATATCACATTGAAAAGATAAACGAAGACTTTTCTTATTTTTCGTTAACCGTTAAAATAGATAAATATTAAATAAAACATATTATGGAAAATATTACTTTAACAAGCTCCCCTACTACTCCTTATTTCCCAGAAGTAAATTTCAATGTTGAGAAAGGTACTTGCGAAATAAAAGGTGAATCATATATGGAAGAGACTTACAAGTTTTATCTCCCGTTAATAAATTGGATTAAAGATTATACTAAAAAAATCAAAAAGCCACTCGAAGTAAATGTTAAACTTATTTATCTTAACACAAGTTCTACTAAATGTGTATTAGATATATTAGAAATTTTAAAAGATTTCGAAGATGATGGTGGAACAGTAAAAGTAAATTGGTATTATGATAAATCTGATCCTGATATGGTTGATGAAGTTGAAGACTTTGAAGCAGAATCAGGAATGAAAATTGAATTAATAGAATTTGAATAGATTTTATTACTGATAATACAAAAGAGGCTGCATATATGCAGCCTCTTTTGTATTGCATGAACGTATTACTTTATAATTTCAACCCAATTATGTGGATCTGGCTCATCGCCATATTGAATGGCAACCAATTTATTATAAATCTTCGTTGAAATTGGTCCGGCTTTACCATCTTTACAGAAATTATATTTCTTATCCTCATCAATATCATAAATTTCACCAATAGGAGAAATTATGGCTGCTGTTCCACAGGCCCCAACCTCGTCAAAAGTATTTAACTCTTCAATATCTATTGGTCTTCGTTCAACTTTAAAACCCATATCTTCAGCTAACTGCATAATACTCAAATTAGTTATTGAAGGTAAGATGGATGGTGATTTTGGAGTTATATAAGTGTTATTTCTTATTCCAAAGAAATTTGCTGCACCAATCTCGTCAATGTATTTTTTATGTACTGAATCTAAATACATTGGGGCACCATAACCTTCATCATGCGCTTTTTTTACACCACGCAAACTTGAAGCGTAATTCCCACCCACTTTTATACTGCCTGTTCCTAATGGTGCTGCACGATCCGAATCTCTTATAACAGCTATTTTAACAGGAGTAAATCCTTCTTTAAAATATGGACCAACGGGCGAAACAAAAACTACAAATAAATATTCATCAGCTGGTTTAACCCCAATCTGTGGACCAGAACCAATCAATAAAGGTCTTAAGTATAAAGCTGCTCCAGTTCCATAAGGTGGAACAAAACGCTCATTCATAAAAACAGCTTTGGTAATTGCCTCTTTAAAAATTTCTTTTGTAATTGGTTGCATTAATATTCCGTGAGCAGATCGTTCCATTCGTTTAAAATTCTCTTCCCAACGAAATAATCTAATCTTGCCATCTTTACCTCGATAAGCCTTCATTCCTTCAAATGCCTGCTGTCCGTAATGCAAAGCTGTTGCCGAAATATGTAAATTTAAATGCTCAGATGAAGATATTTCTAATTCTCCCCATTTGCCATTTCTATAATAACACCTGACATTGTAATCTGTTTTTAAATAACCAAAGGGCAATTTACCCCAGTCTAAATTTGTCATATCTGTTTATTTTTTGATTTTCATTTTGCTGCACAAAGATACCAAAATTGATAGTTGTTAAGTAAAAAAAAATCCTATTACACAACATGAAAATCTTCAATGAAACTGAATAATTTTAATTTATAGTCAATTCCTTAGCTCCTTTGCTCACAAGTTTACGTATAGATTTCTGCTTGCATTTCTCAGACTTCCCAACGATGGCATCTGAAACCAGATACATATCATAACCTATCTTTAATCCGCTTAATGTTGAAGTTTTAATACATTCATTAGCAACACGTCCAACAATTACAATTTGATTTATATTTTTATCTTTTAAAAATTTAATAAGTTCTTTAGAAGTAAAAATATCTCCTCCATGATCAATGAAATTATTTTCATTTACAATTTTCAATCTACCATCAAGATCCTTAACAATTTCTTCAACATAAATTTTCTTTAAAGTTAAATTCAAAACCTTATGCATTGCTTTTAAATAAACAACATTTTCAGGATCAACATCAGTAATTATTTGATTGATCTCTGCTATTTCATCAGAAGTAGATTTTTCTGATAGTTCATTTTTAGAATATGCATTTTGCATATGAACAACAATTACTATTTTATTGTCAAGCGAATTTGCTTCTCCTTGCGCAACTGAATGAACTATAGGAAATAAGAAAACATCAATAAATCCGGCAATAACATAAATTGATCTCATAAATTTTGATTTAGTTAATAAAACCGAAAGTATGGATTACAAAATTATTTTGCTAATTGTTTAAGTAGATTTAGTTTTTGTTAACTTATTTAAACATTTTACAAAAGTTGCTAAAGTTAATAATTAAAAAACCGCTACAAACCATATTTAATGGGATGTAACGGTTTATAAAACTAATATAAGGGTTTATTTCTATTGTATTCCCAGGCTCTTTAATAAAGCATCAATTTGAGGTTCACGTCCGCGGAAAGCAACATACATTTCCATTGCATCTTTTATACCATTGTTTGCAAGTACGTTTTCTCTAAACGATTTTGCAGTTGCCTGATCGAAAAGACTCGTTTCCTTAAATGCATCAAAGGCATCGTTATCAAGCACACTTGCCCATGTATACGAATAATATCCTGCATCGTATCCACCCATTATATGTCTGAAGTATGTGGGTCTGTAACGTGAATAAATCTCTGGTATCAATCCAATTTCATTCATATATTCTTTTTCAACCTTCATTACGTCTAAATTGGCATCTTCTTCTGTCATCATATGAAATTTCATATCAAGCAATGATGCTGCAAGAACTTCTGTTAAAGCAAATCCTTGATTAAAGTTTGCACTTGCTTTTAATTTTTCAATTAGCTCGTCAGGAATTATTTCACCTGTTTCGTAATGTTTAGCATACATTTTTAATACTTCTGGCTCAAAAGCCCAATGCTCGTTAATCTGAGATGGTAACTCCACAAAATCCCATGCAATATAACCTGCATTATAAGATGTTTCTGAAAATAATCCGTCTAATGCATGACCAAACTCATGGAACATAGTTTCAACTTCATCGATACTTAATAAAGCAGGTTTATCATCTGTTGGTCTTGTAACATTAAGCACATTATTTACAAGGGGAGCAACTTCTTTACCTTCTTTATCGAAATGATGCTCTCTGTAAGATCCGCACCAGGCACCACCTCTTTTACTTGCTCTAGGATGCATATCCATAAAGAATAATGCTAAATGAGAACCATCAGCTTCTTTAACCTCATAAACAGTTGTTTCCGGATGTGGTACAGGAATTCCTTCAATTGGAGTAAAAGTAATTCCGTACAGCTTATTGGCAACCATAAAAATACCTTTGCGCACATTTTCAAGTTCAAAATATGGTCTAACTTCACTTTCGTCTAAATCATATTTTTCTTTACGAAGTTTTTCTGTGTAATAAAACCAATCTTGTGGTTCTAACTTAAAATTAGCTCCTTCTTTATCAATCATTGATTGCAATGCAGCTCTTTCTTCTTTTACTTTTGGTAAGATTCCATCCCATAACTGATTTAACAAATTAAAAACTCTTTCAGGATTTTGAGCCATTCGGTTTTCAGTTTTATATGCTGCATGATTTTCGTATCCCAGAAGCTTCGCTCTTTTTACTCTTAAGTTTAAAATCTTCTTAAGAATTTCTTTGTTATCATATTCATCACCATGATTACCTTGATTTACATATGCATCATATATTTCCTTTCTTAATTCGCGATTATCAGCATATTGTAAGAAAGGTATCATACTTGGGTTTTGTATGGTAAATACCCAACCTTCAATACTATCTGAAGCAGCAGTTTCGGCGGCAGCCTGAATTGATGATTCTGGAAGCCCTGATAAATCTTCTTTATTTGTAATAACTAATTTGAAATTATTTACTTCAGCTAATACATTCTGACTAAAATGTAAAGTTAAACTTGACAATTCCTGATTAATACCTTTTAAAATCTCCTTTTTATCTTCAGGCAAAGCAGCTCCACTTCTAAGAAATGATTTATAGTCATTTTCCAACAGAAAAATCTGTTCTGCGGTTAAATTGTATTTATCTTTATTTTCATAAACAACTTTAATTCTTTCAAAGAACCTTGGATCTAAGCCAATTTCATCTCCATGTGCAGATAATTTAGGATAGATTTCCTGAGCTAATGCTTGCAGTTCATCACTTATGTTAACGCTATTAAACTCTCCAAATACACCAGCAACTCTCCCTAATAATTCCCCTGCATAATAAGATGCTTCTACAGTGTTCTCGTATGTGGGTGCTTCCGGATTACTTAAAATTACTTCCATTTCAGCTTTATGCTGTTTCATTGCCTCTTCAAAAGCTGGAGTAAAATGTTCTAATTTCACTTGTTCAAAAGGTGGTACCTTAAATGGAGTGTTCCATTCAGTTAATAAAGGATTGTCATTGCTAGCTTGCTTAGAGCAAGATCCCAACATCAGTAATATACCCGTTACAATTAATAGTAGTTTTTTCATCCTGTTTCTATTTAATGATTAATATTTTAAAAAGTTTAAATTTAACAATTAGATTAGTTTACTAAAATAAAGTTTAAAAATATTAGATATAAAAAAACCTTACTAAATCTAGTAAGGCTTCAAGCATAAATGAGTATTAAATATCTTTAGACTAAGCTAATTTCACATTTACTGCATTTAATCCTTTTTTACCTTCTTGTAATTCGAAAGTAACTTCATCATTTTCATTGATTTCATCAATTAAACCAGATACGTGTACAAAGTACTCTTTTTCTGTTTCTGTGTCTTTAATGAATCCATAACCTTTTGATTCATTAAAAAATTTTACTGTTCCTTTATTCATAATATAAATTTAAAATATTTGATACGAAGATAAACATATATTTTAATATGACTTTAAAAAAATCTTAAAAAAATAACATTTTTTACTGATTTATGCCAGTTTAATATTGATATGAGGTATAACAATTGGGATGTTAATTTGTTCAGGAACAAAATGTTGACCAAGGAAATTTCTTAAATACTCCAAATACTTCATTTTATAATAATCAACTTTCAATTCCATGATAACCTGAGATACCGATTGGATTTTCGTTGCTAAGTAAGCTTTTGATCCGGCAAATGCAAAACCTTTATCCATATTTCCCGTTGCAGCATTATGCAATGCCTGGGCAATACAATATGGGACATTCTTTGAGTCGCAAGATTTCAGACATTTCCAGTAACATTTAAATGGTTCTGTTTCACCTGAATTAATTTTTTCTACGAAACTGTTTTTTATAGCTCTTCCAGGTAATCCTACAGGGCTTTTAATAATTGTGATATCCTCTTTTTTACAATTTACGTAAGTTTCTTTAAATTTCAGTGATGCATCGCATTCATGAGTAGTCACAAATCGAGATCCCATTTTTACTCCTTTTGCACCTTTTTGCATTATCTCATACATATCACGACCTGTATAAATTCCACCACCAGCGATAACAGGAATTTCTTTCCCAAATTCTTTTTCAAAGTAGCTTATTTCATTAACCGTTTCTTCAACAATATCTGCTAAAGGAGTAAGTTCTCCTTGCAAATCATCGGGTTTAAATCCAAGGTGTCCTCCTGCCATTGGTCCCTCAACAATTACTGCGTCCGGTACAAAATTAAAATTTTTAGCCCAATATGAGAAAATCACTTTTGCTGCTTTTGCCGAAGATACCTTTGGTATAAATTTAGTATGTATATTTTCAAAACCTTTTTCAATAACATATTGAGGCAGTTTCAAAGGTAATCCCGCTCCTAAAATAATAACATCAATCTTTTCTTCAAGTGCAACTGTAAATAACTCTTCATAATCGGTTACTGCAACCATTAAATTTACTCCCAGAACACCATCAGTCAGACTTCTGGCTTTACGAATCTCTTTTCGTAGAGCTCTTTTATTAGCTTCACGATAATTTTTCATATAATCAGGTTCAGTCATTCCTATAGCAACTGCTGAAATAACACCAATTCCACCTGCATTTGCAACTGCCGATGCTAAGCCTGATAATGATATCGCAACTCCCATGCCCCCTTGAATAATTGGCAAGTTAACTTTTAAATTTCCGATCTGTAATGGATTCATATCTTTATTATTATTTTATAATTTTACAAAAGTACATGCAAACCTGACTAATATGAAATAATAGGGTTAAACACCGAAAGAAAGGTTTAAAATAACTTGTTTAGGGATGAAGATTCTTAATTCAGGGGTGAAAAGATTAGCTTTAGGATGTGAATTAAATAAGTTCTTTCAGTTTATAAACGAAATTTTTAGAAACAGGGATGGTGAAATCTAAATTTTCAAAGAACAATTTATAACCTTGAACATTTCCTTCAATCTTATCGATATATTTGATGTTCACCATATATGACCGATGACATTTGAAGATAAACTTATGCTCTTTTAATAGTTCTTCGGCTTTGAGCAGACTTGTCCTGATCATTTGACTTTTATATTTTCCTCCCTCTTTCCAAAAAACTTCAATATAATTGTTTGCGGCTCGAATTAATAAAAGCAAACTTACTTTTATGGAAAGATTGTCTTTTACATAATCTGATTGAAAATGAACCAATTTCTCTTCTATAGATTTATTTTCTTTTAGTTTTTTGTTTATGCCTTCCGAAAATCTTAGATTGGTTCTCAACATGCGGTTACGGTTCACAATAATCAGTCCTGTTATTGGGATAATTGCTATTATAATTAATCCAAGGATCATTCTGAAGTCGACATCAAATATTCCCAGTAGCCTGTAATATAAATAATATCCTACCGAAATGGTCGATAAAATCCATAAATTCCATAATATTTCCTTCTTTATATTCCAAATTCGTTTTATAAAAATGCCAGGAAATAAACTTGGAAGAATTAATAAGTTTAAACTTAGCGAAAGAAATGTGACAGCCCCTAAACCGAGAACTACATATAGTTTCTGCTCATTATCCATTAAACTAACATCTAAGGGCTGAAATAAATATAGAAAAACCAGAACTCCAATACTTATAAAAAATATTAGCTTGCTATTATATTTCAAGTCGTCGTTAAAAGGATATGGCTTATTTAAAAAGTTAAACATTATCTATTTTTATATGTGAATTTACTTCGGATCAAAAGTATATTAATTTTTAAATCTTTACTTAATATAATTATGTTTCAATGTAAATTTCTTAACTAAAAGTACCGATATAGTTTGCAATTCCATCAAATACAAGTTGTAAACCAATTGTTGCGACAATAAGTCCGGTTATTCTTATTAGAGCATTCATTACATTTAGTCGATTCAGAAACCTCCCTATTTGTTTAGCAAATAACATTAATATTAAATTTAAAGCCAGTGCTATAACAATAGTTATAATTGTATTAGCTTTTCCGTAATGCGAGGGGAATGTTACTGCTGCTGTAATTGTTGCAGGACCCGCAATCATTGGCATTGCAATAGGTACAGTTAAAATGTCATCAATTTTTATGTTTTTTTCAATTTTCAAAAATGCTCCTTTTTGCAAACCATCAATACCATTATAAAATAAAATAACTCCACAAGCAACTTTAAATGCATATAACTGAATATGAAAGACATAATTAAATATCAACTCGCCAAGAAACAAAAAAAGTATTAATATTAACATCGCAGTAAAAGATGATTTAAAGGATAAATATCTTAACTGCTTATCATTAAACTGATCTTGCAATGAGGTAATTACTAGAATTTTATGAATTGGATTTACCAATGCAAAAAATGCAACCAAACAACTTGTTAATAATTTTATTTCGCTCATTAATCCATTAAATTAAAAAACTTTAATTTTTCTAATTTTTATTCAATGAGATAAAATAATCCCAAAGTGAATCAGTAGGAGGATTGGCAATGATTTCAACGTTTTCCTTTTTTACAGGATGTATAAATTCTATTTTTCGCGAGTGTAAACTTATTCCTCCATCCGGATTAGATCTTGGGAATCCATACTTAAGGTCCCCTTTTATGGCACATCCTATTTTTGCAAGCTGACATCTTATTTGATGATGTCGACCGGTATGCAAATCAACCTCTAATAAATAATAATTATCCGCCGAAGCGATTAATTTATAGGTTAAACTTGCCAGTTTAGAATCTTTAGTTTCTTTATCATGTGCAAAAGATTTATTCTTTTTTTGATCGCGAACAATGAAATGATTTAGTGTATCTGATTCTTTTGGAGGTTTTTCTTTTACAATTGCCCAATATGTTTTTTTAATTTCTTTGTTAAGAAACATTTCATTTAACCGCGTTAAAGCTTTACTTGTTCGGGCAAATAATAACGCCCCGCTAACCGGCCGATCCAATCGATGTGTAACTCCCAAAAATACGGCCCCTGGTTTACTGTATTTATTTTTGATATAAGACTTAACTTTTTCAGATAAAGGTTCATCTCCCGTCTTATCGCCTTGAACTATATCGGAGATATTCTTATTAACACCTATAATATGATTATCCTCGTATAATATTTCCATTTGTAATTGCCTTAATAATTATTGCAAATATTGATAAACTTTTAACCAATTTTTAATACTGTTCCTTTTCGTTTGGGAAATCTCTGGTTTTAACATCATTAATAAATGATTTTACCGAACCTTTAATTTCCTCAAATAAATTATGATATCTTCGAAGGAAACGTGGAGAAAATTCCTGAGTTATACCTAACAAATCATGAATAACCAACACCTGACCATCAACTCCACCACCTGCACCTATTCCAATGATAGGAATAATAAGCTCTTTTGCAACTCTTTCTGCTAATTTGGCCGGGATTTTTTCAAGAACAATTGCAAAACACCCGGCTTCTTGTAGTTTATGAGCATCTTCAATTAACTTTTGGGCTTCCTCTTCTTCCCTCGCTCTAACTACATAGGTTCCAAATTTATGTATGGATTGTGGTGTTAAACCCAAATGTCCCATAACGGGTATACCTGCAGATAATATTCTTTGAACAGATTCAATAATTTCCTGTCCTCCTTCAATTTTAACAGCATGTCCTCCGGTTTCTTTCATCATTCGAATGGCATTTGTTAATGCCTCTTTTGAATTACCCTGATATGAACCAAAAGGCAGATCAACAACAACTAAAGCTCTGCTTACTCCACGTACTACCGACTTAGCATGATAAATCATCTCATCCATGGTAATGGGTAAGGTTGTTTCATTACCTGCCATAACATTCGAAGCCGAATCACCAACTAAAATAACATCAATTTCAGCCTGATCAAGTATTCGGGCTGTTGAGTAATCATAAGCTGTTAACATTGCTATTTTCTCATTTCTAAGTTTCATCTCATGCAATACATGAGTTGTAACACGCTTAATTTTTTGATGAACTGACATAATCAATTTGTATTTATTTCAGTTAACAAAGCTACGAATAATACAATTCAGTTGCGTATTATTTTTAATTGAAACATCTATCAATTATAACATAAAACCTGACACAATGTCTTTTTGTCACATAACCTGACGAATTATTACCTATAAAAGATCTTTTAAATGTCAGATTTGCATTAATGCCTAACTATTTTTTAATGGCATAATGATTGTTTAAATGTTAATCGCAAACAAATTTTGAAAATAATAAAACGTAAATAACATTAAACATATAAGACAATGAGTAAAATAATTGGTATAGACTTAGGAACAACAAATTCATGTGTTTCAGTGATGGAAGGTAACGAACCTGTTGTTATTCCAAATAGCGAAGGAAAACGAACTACTCCATCGATTGTTGCTTTTATAGAAAATGGAGAACGTAAAGTTGGCGATCCTGCAAAACGACAGGCTATAACTAACTCAACAAAAACCATTTCTTCCATTAAAAGATTTATGGGAGAAACATTTGATAAAATGAGTAAGGAAATTAACCGTGTATCATATAAAGTTGTTAAGGGAGAAAACAATACACCAAGAGTACAGATTGATGACAGACAGTATTCTCCTCAAGAAATTTCTGCTATGATTCTTCAAAAAATGAAGAAAACTGCCGAAGATTATCTTGGACAAGAAGTAACGGAAGCAGTAATTACTGTTCCTGCTTATTTTAGTGATTCACAACGACAAGCTACAAAAGAAGCAGGCGAAATAGCAGGACTTACAGTTAAACGTATTATTAACGAACCAACAGCTGCGTCATTAGCTTATGGCTTAGATAAAAAGGACAAAGAAATAACTGTTGCAGTATTCGATTTAGGTGGCGGAACTTTTGATATTTCTGTTCTTGAGTTAGGAGAAGGTGTTTTTGAAGTAAAATCGACAAATGGTGACACGCATTTAGGTGGCGACGACTTTGACGAAGTGATTATTAATTGGTTAGCTGAAGAGTTTTTAAAAGACGAAGGCATTGATTTAAGAAAAGATCCGATGGCTCTTCAAAGACTAAAAGAAGCCTCAGAAAAAGCTAAAATTGAATTATCAAGTTCAACCAGCACTGAAATTAACTTACCTTATATCATGCCAGTTGATGGTGTTCCAAAACACCTGGTTAAATCTTTATCAAGAGCAAAATTCGAACAATTAGCCGATAAATTAATTCAAGCAACTCTTGAGCCATGTAAAAAAGCATTGAAAGATGCTAATATGACTCCGTCAGACATAGATGAGGTAATCCTTGTTGGAGGATCTACTCGAATGCCTGCAATTCAAGAGGTTGTTGAGAAATTTTTTGGAAAGAAACCATCAAAAGGAGTTAATCCTGACGAGGTTGTTGCAATTGGAGCAGCAATACAAGGTGGCGTTTTAACCGGTGATGTTAAAGATGTATTATTACTTGACGTAACTCCTCTTTCTTTAGGTATCGAAACAATGGGTGGTGTATTTACAAAGCTAATCGATGCAAATACAACAATCCCTACTAAAAAAGCTGAGACATTTACAACAGCAGCAGACAATCAGCCATCTGTGGAGATTCATGTATTACAAGGTGAACGACCTATGGCAAAAGACAATAAAACAATTGGACGTTTCCATTTGGATGGTCTTCCACCAGCACCACGAGGTGTACCTCAGGTTGAAGTTGCTTTTGATATTGATGCTAATGGTATTATTCATGTTACAGCTAAAGATAAAGCTACAAATAAAGAGCAAAGTATACGTATAGAATCATCATCAGGACTAACAGATGATGAAATTAAAAGAATGCGTGATGAAGCGAAGGCTAACGAAGAAGCTGACAAACAAGTTCGTGAAAAAGTTGATAAATTAAATACTGCTGATAGTTTAATTTTCTCAACGGAAAAACAACTTAAAGAGTTTGGAGACAAATTATCTTCAGATAAAAAGGCAAACATTGAAAAAGCGTTGGCCGATTTAAAAGAATCTCATAAAAAAGAAGACTTGTCTGATTTAGATGCTAAAACTGAAGTATTAAATAATGCATGGAAAGAAGCTTCAGAAGAAATGTATAAAGCTAGTCAGCAAGCTGGAGCACAACCTGGTCCTGAAGGAGCACAAAATGCAGGCCAGCAAGAATCTTCAGGTAAAGATGATGGTGAAGTAACAGATGTAGACTTCGAAGAAGTAAAATAGCATAACTCTATTTTAAATTAAAAGGGGTTCTCTTTGGAGAACCCTTTTTTTATGTTTTCGCTTAACCTTAAAAGTGAATTATTCTTTTTACTTTTGTAAAAAACCATGCATTATGAAACGAAAAGGCATAACCCTTGTTCTACTTTTAATTATTAATTCATTAACAGCATTATCACAAGACACTAAAGCTATTAATCAAACAGATGATAAAGGGTACAAGCAAGGCTATTGGGAAAAAAAATATCAGAATGGAAACATACAATACTCTGGAAATTTTATTGACAATAAGCCTGTTGGAATTTTTAAGAGATTCGACCAAAATGGAGTTCTTAAAGTAGAAATGCTTTATAAGGAAAGCTCAAATAAGATTTATTCAAAATTTTATTATCCCGGAGGAGCTCTGCAGGCCGAAGGCATTTATATTGGAAAATTAAAGGATAGTATCTGGAATTATTATGCCGAAGATGGTTATAAAATAAACGAAGTAATTTATAAAGATGACCAAAAAAATGGTACGGAGAAAAAATATTATCAAAGCGGGAATTTATCTGAGAAATCTGAATGGGAATATGGCATAAATGAAGGTCTCACTATTCGATACTATGATTCGGGAAATGTTATGATGAGAATTTTTTATATGAACGGTCAGCTAAATGGTGAATATAATGTTTATGGACCTGAAGGGAATATTCTGATTCAAGGTCAGTACGATAATAACAAACGAGAAGGAAAATGGATATACTATAAAGAAAATGGGCACATAGAAAATGAATTAAACTATATTAATGGTGTTGCAGAAAATCAGGAAGAACTCGAACGATTAGAAAACGAACAAATAGAGATGTTGGAAAAGAATAAAGGGAAATTCCAGGAGCCAACCGAAAATATGTACAATACTTTACCACCAGAAAATTAGCTTATTTAAATAATATTAATTTGTGCTAACAATTGTACAAGATATTTGTATATAACTTTATGAAAAGACTACTGTTTTTTATCACTCTTATAGTAGGATTTTATAATTCAAATGCTCAAGTAGCAGAAGATACTTATCGCCTATACTTAACTGATAAAGACTTTAACCAATTCACAATTGATAAACCCGAAGAATTTCTTTCGCAAAAAGCATTAATTAGAAGAACAAATCAAAATATTGAGATAAATCAAAAAGACTTACCTGTTTCTAAACTATATTTAGATAGTTTGCAAAAACTGGGATTACAAATTCGCAATAAATCTAAATGGTTAAATTCAGTAGTTGTATACACAACGAATCAAGCTTTAATTGATACCATAACTAATATAGGGTTCATCAAATCTAAACAAAAAAAATTTCCAAAACTTAATAGCTTCTCTAATAATAAGCTACCTGAAAAAAATTTGACATCCCTAGTAAAACAAGATGAACCATTAGATTATGGTAATGGGACAACTCAAATTAGCATGCTCAATGGCCATGTTCTTCATCAAAATGGTTTAAAAGGACAAGGTATTACGATAGCAGTTATTGATGGGGGTTTCTACAATGTAAATTTACTTCCTGCATTTGATAGCCTCTGGTTCTATAATCAAATTTTGGGAACAAAAGATTTTGTTGACGGAGACCTTCAGGTTTTTGATGCATCTAGTCATGGAATGAAAGTTTTATCGACAATAGCCGCGAATATTCCTGGTGAATTGATCGGCACAGCACCTAAAGCTAATTATTGGTTATTAAGAAGTGAAGAAACAGAAACTGAATATTCCGTTGAAGAAGATAATTGGGTAGCCGCTGCTGAATTTGCTGATAGTGTAGGTGTTGATATAATAACATCCTCTTTAGGATATACTGAATTTGACGATTCTACACAAAACTATACCTATTCCGATATGGATGGAAATACTACCTTCATAACAAAAGCCGCCGATATTGCTGCATCAAAAGGGATATTAGTTATTAATAGTGCGGGTAATTTGGCTGACGATCCCTGGAAATACATTTCTGCACCTGCAGATGGAGATAGTGTTTTAACCGTTGGGGCTGTCGATGCATATGCCTCATACGCATATTTTAGTGGGAAAGGGCCTACTTATGATGGTCGTATCAAGCCAAATGTTGCAGCTATGGGCTATAAAACAGCTGTAATGGGAGTTGATAGTCTGGTTACAGTTGCAAATGGCACATCATTTTCAGCTCCTTTAATTGCCGGGATGGCTGCCTGTTTATGGCAATATTATCCAGAATTAAATAACATGGAAATTATTCATAAAATTGAAGAAAGTGCACACCAATATTCTTATCCCGATTATTATCTTGGTTATGGGATACCCGATTTTGGAAAAGCCGCCAATTTAACCAATACAAATATCTATTCATTTGAGGAAACTGTAGTCATTAATGTTTATCCAAACCCTTTTTCGAATTATATTATTATTGAATTATTGCAAAAAAATGAAGAGCCCATTTCAGTGGAGTTATTTACCATTTTTGGAATAAAACTTAAAGAAGAAGTTAAATTTGAAAACGGGTTTAATAATCTAATATTTGACAACTTAGAAGATATTTCTTCAGGAATTTATTTTCTAAAAATAAAGATCGGAAATCAATTTATACTAAAAAGAATTAGCAAAGTTAAATAACAATGGTTCAAAAAATAAGCTTACTTGAATTAAATAAGAGAATCCAGGAAAAAATCAATATCAACTTCCCTGATTCCCTTTGGATTATAGCAGAAATAAGTGAGCTTAAAGTAAACAGAAATGGACATTGTTACCTCGAATTAATAGAAAAAGACATTGTAACCGATAATATAATTGCAAAATCAAGGGCTACAATTTGGGCATTTACATTTCGGATGTTACGTCCTTATTTTGAAAATACTACAGGACATGAATTACAACAGGGTATTAAAATTTTAGTAAAAGCAAATATTGAGTTTCACGAGCTTTATGGTTTAAGCCTAAATATTACCGATATTGATCCAAACTATACACTTGGCGATTTAGCTCAGAAGAAAGCAGAGGTTTTAAAAAAGCTGGAAGAGGAAGGAGTGCTAAATATGAACAAAGAAGTTTCCTTTCCTCTTGTGCCTCAAAGAATTGCAATAATCTCATCTGAAACAGCTGCGGGGTATCAGGATTTTATAAATCAACTCCAAAACAATAGTTTTAATTTTAAGTTCTACACCAAGCTTTTTCCTGCAACAATGCAAGGATTAAAAACAGAAGAATCTATTGTAAATGCTCTAGAAAAGATTTATAGTTATGAAGATTTTTTCGATATTGTTGTAATTATTCGAGGCGGAGGATCGCAAGCTGATCTCAATAGTTTTAATACTTACCTGTTAGCAGCTAATATTGCACAGTTTCCATTACCAGTATTAACAGGTATTGGACATGAAAAAGATGAGTCAATTGTTGATATTGTAGCTCACAAGAAACTTAAAACCCCTACTGCTGTTGCTGAATATATAATTGAAAAAACATCTGAATTTGAGAATAATCTTTTCTTATTAAGAGATGATATTCTTGATTTTGCAACAGTGTTTATACAAAATGAAAAAACTAAGCTGGTACAGAAAAGTGCAGTGCTAATTCCAACTATTAAAAATAAAATTGGTAAAAATTATTATCATTTAAATTTTATATTTGAGAAATTTAGAAATGTTGCAACTCAGATTGGAAACAATAAAGCAAATGATCTTTTTAGATTATCAAACTCTGTTGACAAGATTACACGAAAAACTATTTATTCTCAATTAGAAAATATTAATTCATTTAAAGATAAAATTAAACATCAAAGTAAACGATACACACAGAAACAAAATCTAATAATAGAAAATCTATCTAATCGGACTGTTTTATTAAATCCTGAGAATATTTTAAAAAGAGGTTACTCAATCACTTATTTTAATGGGGAAAAATTAAAAGATCTAACTAAAATTAATGAGAATGACGAAATAATAACCAAACTTTTCTCAGGGAAAATTCGTAGTACAGTCAGAGAAAAAACCGGGCCAGGTAAAGCCTGAAAGACTGAACATTATTGTGATAAAATGTCGTTTTTATAATTAACAATTATTTCATAACTTGAAACCAAATAAAAACTTATCTAATACTCAATGCAAAAGCTCAAATTATTCTTTTCGTTAATTCTATTGATTCAATCATTCTCATCATTTTCGCAAAATGAAAGACAAATAATAGATAGCCTATTTAATGTCCTGGAAAAAGCAGACGATAAAACAAAAATTGAGATTCTCAATAAAATTTCAACAAACTATTTGGATTACTCATTAGATAGCAGCTTGTATTTTGCGAACGAGGCATTAAATCTCGCTCATATAATTCATGATAAAAAGGGAATATCGGACGCTTATAATGGTATTGGAAATGTATATCTTGATAAAAGAGATTATAAAACTGCACTTGAATTTTATCTTAAATGTTTTGATGTAAGAACCGAAATCAATGATCTGAAAGCAATATCGAGTGTATGCAATAATATCGCATATTTATATCGAATTGAAAATAATTACTCTCAGTCATTAGAATATTATAAAAAAGGACTTGAGAAAAGTGAAAGTATAGATGATGAAAAAGAGGTAACATCGTTTTATATTAGAATTGCAGGAGTGTTTCAAGATATGGGAAGGTATAAGGAATCAATTCAATATTATATAAAAGCTCTCGAAAAAGAAAAAGAGATTCACGACAATACCTTATTAACCATGATTTACAATGGTATTGGAAACACTTATATCGAAATATCGAGTTACGACGAAGCACTTAAATATTTTTTAAATGCACTCGAAATTTACAAAAGCATGGATAATCAAGATGGGATTTCTATGATATACAATAATCTCGGTATTGTTTATTCGGCATTACATGAAAATGATAAAGCTTTAGAATATTACCAGAAATCTCTTCAAATGGATATTGATAGAGATTATAAAGAAGGACAAGCAACCGCTTATAATAATCTTGGAACTGCATATGATGAAAAAGGAGATAAAGATAAAGCACTAGATTACTATAATAAATCATTAACTCTTTGCAAAGATTTAAAGAATACAGAAGGTATTGCTACTGCATTAAATAATATAGGTTTAATTTATCTGGATTTAGGCGATTATGATAGAGCCTATAAAAATCTACAGGAATCTGCTGATATAGCTAGAGAAAGTAATGATATATATAGCTTGGCAAACAATTATAACAATCTGGCAAAGCTTTTTTTGCATCAGAAGGATTATGTTAAATCACAAAACAGCTTAAACCTTGCCATTGAATTATCAAAGCAAATTAATACAAAAGAGTGGTTAACTGAATCCTACGATCTTTATACTCAATTATACTCAGAACTTAATAATTACAAGAAGGCACTCGAATACTATAAATTATATTCGGAAATGAAAGATAGTATTTTTACCCTTGAAAGTTCTAATCGTATAACAGAAATGAAAATCAAATATGAAACCGATAATCTTGAAACAGAAAATGAACTTTTAAAAAAAGATAATCAGATTCATATTCTCGAACTGAATAGACAAAAGAATATTAAAAATTACTGGATAGCATTTTCTATACTAATCCTCGCCCTGGCTGTACTTAGTTTTAGCCAGTTTAGATTAAAGAAAAAAACAAATGGTTTGCTAAAATCAAAAAATGATCAGCTAAGAGATACAAACAAAAAACTTACTATTTCGGAACATAACCTGAAAGAGCTAAATGCAACTAAGGATAAGTTTTTCTCAATAATTGCTCATGATCTGAAGAATCCTTTTCAATCTCTTTTGGGATTTTCTGAAGCATTGTACAATCAAATTGATGAAATAAGCAAAGAAAATATTAGCGAATATTCCAGATTAATATATGAATCGTCTCAAAATCTTTATAACCTTTTGGGCAACTTATTGCAATGGTCAAAATCACAACTGGGAAGTATTAAATTATCGCCCACACAAATTAATCTTTATGAAGCCGTTGATGATGTTTTATCACTGCTTAATATTTCAATTCAAAAAAAGAATATAAGAATTGAGAATTCAATATTAAAAGGGACTATCGTTTTTGCTGACAAGCACGTTGTATCTACTGTTCTAAGAAATTTAATAAGTAATGCATTAAAATTTACAGATCAGAATGGAGAAATAAAAATTTCTTCAGTTACATCAAATAATAAAATTACAATTTCAGTAAAAGATAACGGGAAAGGAATTAGTGAAGAAAACATTGATAAATTATTTAGAATAGATCAGGAATATTCTACTAAGGGAACTGAAAATGAATCAGGAACAGGTCTTGGATTAATCCTCTGTAAAGAGTTAATTGGTCAGAGTAACGGAGAATTATTTGTGGAAAGCACATTAGGTAAAGGAAGCAATTTCAAATTTGTTCTTCCAATATCTGAGGATTAAAGTATTAAAAAAAGTATCAAAAATATTTATCATAATAATCATCATCACTATTCTATTTATACCTTTAGTGCATGAGAATTTTATTTTTTGTTTTTTTATATATTCTTGTATTTCACCTCGGTATTAAAACATCTGTATGTTCTAATCAAACAACTATAGACAGCCTCGAAAATGTTTTAAAGACTACTGAAGGAGGAGAATTGATACCTCTATTAGGAAAATTATCTCGTGCTTATTTCTCAGTTGATTTAAACAAAAGTCTAAATTATGCAGGTAAGTCGCTCGAACTGTCAGAAAAAACAGGTGATGATGATCTTATTGCGATTTCAAACCTATATATTGCCGATGTTTACTTTGAGATGAGCCGCTTTCAGCCGGCGATTGAGTTTTATGAAAAAGCCTTAGACTATTTTTATGAGCAAAAAACATCTGATAATAAAATTTATATTTATACCAAATTAGGGCATTCAGAAAAAATGCTGGGTAATTTAAATAATGCACTTTTCTATTATCAAAAACCATTAAATCTTTATTTAGCAGAGAATAATAATAAAATTGCTGAAGCATATAATAATATAGGAATTATCCTCAAATTACAAGGTCATTTTAGCGAAGCATTTAATTATCATCAGAAAGCTCTAAATGCATCAAATTTGGCTTTTGATCAATACGAAATTGCCAATACACTTAATTATATAGGGAGCCTTTACTGGAGTAATAGTCAATACGATAGTTCATTATATTATTACGATAAATCATTGGAAATTTGCCGAGAATTAACTGATACCATAAGCGAAGCAAATGTATTAACAAACATTGGAACCGTGTATAAAGATATTGGTGAATTCAAAAAAGCACTTGATTATAATTTAAAAGCACTTGACTTAAGGACATCTATAGGTAACAGGAAATATATTGCTAATTCTTATAATACGATTGGAAGTATTTATCTGGCAAATAATGATTATGATAATGCATTGGATTTTTACATGTCATCATTAAAAATTCGAGAAAACATAAATGATGTTTTAGGTGTTGCTCAAACCCAAAACAATATTGCACTTGTTTACAAAACACTAAATAACGATCAGGAATCTTTAAATTATTTACAAAAGTCACTTAGTAACTATTATAATATTGGAAATAAATCCTTAATAGCATCATCTATTAATCAGATAGGTAGTATCTATAAAAAGTTAAACAGATATGATTTAGCTCTTGAAAATTATCTGAAAGCACTAAAAATACATCAAGAACTAGATGATCAAGATAAAATAGCATCACTGCTTAATAATATTGGTATTATTTACGACGATATTAAAAACTTTCAAAAGGCTCTGGAATTATATTCAAACGCTCTTGAAATAAAACGAAAACTGGGAAATAAAAAGGAAATATCGTACTCTCTTCACATTATTGGAAATACATATCTTAACCTTAAAAATTATACTGAAGCTTTAGCTAATTTTAATGAGTCACTGGTTTTAAGAACTGAAGTTGGAGATAAAGTTAGTATTGCAAACTCATTTAAAAGTATTGGAAATACATACTTAGAACTGGGCGAATATGATAAGTCAATAACGAATTTAAAAGAGGCTTATAGAATTAGAGATGAGATTGGTGATATTAAAGGTGTGGGAGAAATTTTAAATGACATTGGGAATTATTATCTGCGAATAAATATGCCTGATATAGCGCTTGATTATTTTGAAAGAACATTGATCCTATGTCAAAAAACTAACGATCAATACCTAATTGGACTGAGTCTTCGGAAAATAGGGATTATCCAGCTCGAGAAAGGTTTTGTGGATGCCGGTATTAATAATATTAAAAGATCGCTTCAAACAGGACAAAATATTGACAATCTTGAATTAATCAAAAATGCCTACTTCGAATTATACAACTATTACAATAAAGTTGGAAATAAAGATTACGCTTTGGAAAACTATTTAAATTATTCCATAGTAAAAGATTCAATAAATGCTAAATTGAATTCACAAAGGATAACTGAAATCCAGATGAATTTTGAACTTGAAAAAAGTTATAGTGAAATATCAAGAATTGAAAATGAAGTTTCTGAATTAACTGCTGAAAATAAAATAAGATCAATTGAGCTTAAAAAACAAAAGAATGTAAGAAATCTACTTCTTATTATCGCATTAATATCATTATTCTCAGGGATTATGATTTTTACACAATTCTTATCAAAAAGAAAAACAAATATTTTATTGCAGGAAAAAATTAAAGAAGCTGACCAATCAAATAAATTACTAAAGGAATCTGAAGACAACCTAAAAATATTAAATGCAACTAAAGATAAATTCTTCTCTATAATTGCACACGACCTTCGGAACCCATTTAATGCATTACATGGCTTAACTTATCATCTTTTAAAAAATTATAACGATTTTGATTCAAATGAAATAAAGCAATCATTAGAATTAATTTATGGTTCTGCCGACGATTTACTTGAATTATTAGAAAATTTACTACACTGGTCGAGAACTCAGCGTGGAAAAATGTTATTTACACCCAGAGAAATAAATATCTCTGATGTAATCAACAAGATTTTTAATCTTTTAAGCATGAATGCGAAAAAGAAAGAAATAAATCTTATTAATGAAATTGATGAGAAAAAAACGATCTATGCTGATAATGATATGATTACGGCAATATTCCGTAATTTAATTTCCAATGCAATAAAATTCTCTCATACGAATAGCTTTATTAGAATAAGCAGCAAAAATTTTAGCGAATACACAGAGTTTTCTGTTATGGATAATGGTGTTGGAATTAGTCCCGAAAACATTAAAAAACTTTTCAGAATTGACATACATCATTCAACTTCCGGCACTTCAGAAGAACAAGGCAGCGGATTAGGTCTTATTCTATGTCGGGAATTTGTTGAAAAACATAATGGAAGAATATGGGTAGAAAGTGAAATAAATAAGGGAAGTACATTTAAATTTACAATTTCAACTAAAATTTAAATCTAAATTATGGCAAAAAAAGAAATATCATATAACGAGGCTGTTTCAGAAATTGAAGAAATATTACACCAGATTGAAAACGAAGAACAAGATATTGATATTTTATCAGAACAAGTAAAACGTGTTTCTACTCTTATAAAACTTTGTAAAAAGAAACTTCATCAAACAGAAATTGAAGTTCAAAAAATACTGGATGATATTGAAACAGAATAAAGGGGCTGTCCGAAAAGTTAAATATTATATTTTTATTCGGAAATTTTACTTTGAGTAACTCTACCTGTCGGCAGACAGGTTTGTGTCTTCTTTGTGAGCCTTTGTGTAACAGCTTAATAATTATACCACAAACCTGCCAGCCGGCAGGCTGGGTAACACGAAGGGGGCACAAAGAAACACTAAGACTTTTCGGACAGCCTCTTTATAATTTATTGCTTTTTCATCTTTTTTGGTTTTATCATATTCTCAGGAGTCAGCAATTCATCAAGTTCTTCTTTTGATAAAAGATTTTTTTCTATTACCAAATTATAAACACTTAGATCATTTGCAAGTGCCTCCTTCGCTAGCATTGAACAAGTTTCATAACCCAAAACCGGATTCAAAGCTGTAACTATACCAATACTGTTCTGAACCATTTCAAGACATCGTTTTTCATTAGCAGTAATTCCATCAATACATCTATGTTTGAACGTTTTCATACCATTAACAAGCATTTCAATCGATTCAAATATACTTTGTACAATAACTGGCTCCATTACATTTAGTTCCAATTGACCAGCCTCAGCACCCATGGTAACTGTCAAATCATTACCAATTACCTTAAATGCAATTTGATTTACCACTTCCGGAATAACAGGATTAACCTTACCAGGCATTATTGATGAACCTGGTTGCATAGGTGGTAAATTAATTTCATTTAAACCTGTTCTTGGACCTGATGACAATAACCTTAAATCATTAGATATTTTCGATAATTTTATTGCCAGACGTTTTAATGCTGACGAATACATCACAAATGCACCTGTATCCTGAGTAGCCTCAACTAAATTTTTTGCATTCACTACTTTTAATCCCGATATTTCTTTCAAATGCTTTACAACTTTTTCTGCATATTCGGGTTCCGAATTTATTCCTGTACCAATAGCTGTTGCTCCCATGTTAATTTCCAAAAATAAATTAACATTTTGCTCTAAACGTTCTACTTCCTCTTCAAGGGTTACAGCATAAGCTTCAAAAGATTGCCCCAAGGTCATTGGAACAGCATCTTGTAATTGTGTTCGACCCATTTTAATTACATGTGCAAATTCTTGTGATTTTGTATAAAACGATTTAATTAAATCGTTTAAAACTGAGGTTAATTTCTGATTACTTTTTATTATGGCAATCTTAACAGATGTAGGATAAGCATCATTTGTTGATTGTGATAAATTAACATGGTTATTTGGATGACAATATTCATACTGACCTCTTTCATAACCTAAAATTTCTAATGCTCTGTTTGCAATAACCTCGTTAGCATTCATATTCGTTGAAGTTCCTGCTCCGCCCTGAATCATATCAACAATAAAATGGTTATGATATTTCCCATTTACAATCTCATTACAAGCATGTATAATTGCATTACCTAAGGAATCATTAAGCAAACCAAGTTCCATATTAGCTTTAGCTGCCGCAAGTTTAACCATTGCAAGTGCCTCAATAATTACCGGGAAAAAATTTAAGGTAATTCCGCTAATGTTAAAATTCTCTATTGCTCTTAATGTTTGTATTCCATATAGATATTCGTTGGGTACATTTCTATCACCAAGTAGATCGTGCTCTTTTCGGGTTCGCCCTGATTCATATTGAGCTGCAACATTGATCATCCTATTGTTGGCATGCCTCATCCTGCGTGAAATCACACGAGCAATGTTACTAAAAACTTTTAGGGTTGAAGCTCCATTTTCATTAAAATAGGTGTTGTTTATACTAAAAACAATCGTATCAACGATAGCTCGCGCTGATGTTGAATGAGGAGAATCACTTGCCCACGAACCTTCTCCTAAAAAATCACCTTTACTAAAATATGACAGTTTGGTTTCTGCTCCAAAATGAATCGTTTTATAAAGTTCTACTTCTCCTTTATATATTATAAAAATATCTTTTCTTGGACCATTTTCCTCAAACAACAATTCACCTTTAAGATATTTTTTTTGTATAACATTTTCCGAAAGAGTCTTTAATTCATCCTCATCCAAACCCCTAAATAGTTCTATTTCCTTAACAAAGGAATATATCTCATTTATTTCCATAATAATTAATTTTAGTGTATTTATTTAGCTACAAACTTACAAACAAAAAAAACATGGTTGTTATTCAATTTAAAACTATGTATTTTGTTCAGCCTAAAAAAAATTATAAAAAAAGAGCCACTCCTGGAAGGAGCAGCTCTTTAACCTAAACCATCTTACATTAAGGAACTATGCATCAATCTGAAACTCCATTGAAGATTGCGAAACTTCAGCATCGATGAACTCTTCAAAAAGATCGTGAACATATGAGATATCTAATGCATATCCAATACTCATTGTTGCGGTCTTATATATTTCATTTGTTATATATTTAATCTGATTTTGATTTGCAATGAGAACTTGAATTGGGTCTATTTCTTCAACATTAAATTTACCCTGAGATTTTTTCAATATTGCTAAATTGTTGTTTATTATTTGTTTCATTCGCTTGTGCGATTGAGTTATTGTAGCAAGTTTTTGACCAATTATTCCTATAACCTCTCCTGTTTCGGCATTAATTAACGGACTCCCTGAGTTCCCTTGTTTAATGCTTGAATCAACTTGAAAATACTTTAAACCATTTTCATGTATAAAGGCAGATGACAATATCCCTGTTTTGATTGCCAGATTATCCTGATCTAATTGATATCCAAGTACAGCCAAACTCTGACCTATTTCAATTGTTTTATTTTTATTTAGTTTAAGTGATGGTATATTTTTAAATTCTTTAAAATCAACATTAATTGCTGCAAATGAAGTTTTATCTTTAGCTATCCCTTTAATAATTCTTTTCTTTAATTCATTCATCGAAATTTCAATACATGTACTTTCAGTATATCCATCAGATTTAACAAATCGGAATTTTACCTTAACAGCTTTGTGAATTTTAAATAAATAATCATCTGTAATTAAAAAGTGATCATTCACTTTAAAACCGGTCATAGATATTAATTTTATACCAGAAGAACTATAGAAACTTAACTGGCAAACTGACTTCTGACATTTACTCCAAACAGTCTTATACATGGCTAATAAATTTTTGAGTCATTATAAATATGAGTTCTTTATTTTTCCCTTTTGAAAATTTTCCTGTTCATAAAGCTCCAACATCATTTGATCTGCAATATCCCACTCATCTGTAATAATATTCATTGATTTAGAAATTTTGGAAGGATTAACAGAAATATCATCTTCATCAATAATCACTTCTAACCTATATTCCGAATTACTATTTGTTGACCAATGATTTACAATTCCATAAGGTGTTGAGTATATCTTTTGAAACAATACTAAATTTATAGTTTCTGTATTATTTCTTATATTCACACTTATGTTAATTGTTTTCATCTAATTTTAATATGTAAAACCTCTAAGGATGCAGCAATAAAGTGCTGTAACTATCTTTTTAAAAATAGATATGAATAAATGATATTAGAAAAACTATTGTTACAATTGAAAAAAGAATAAGAACTCCAAAATCCAAATGATGTGATGTAACAATTTTACCCTTTATTGAATAAAATATCTTTTTCATATATACCTCTATTTAAACTTTTGATAGTGCTAAAATAAAATTAATAACTTAGCGTTTTTATATGACTTTTTTATCGTATGGATTTAAGAAATTACCGTATCAAATTCTTAAATTAACGTTTTTTATAATTAATTTTATTAAAAATGGTTGGTTGTTCATTATCGTACATGGGTTGTTTCATAATCGTTCACCCGTTACGAAAAAATAAAAAACAGAACTCTACTTAAACACTTGCTTATGTGTTATTTAAGATAAGTGGCACAATATGTGATAATTTGAAAACGAATTTATGTTGAATATTTAATAAAGTAAAAAAATGAGATCTATCAGATTAACAATAATTATTGCTTCAATACTATTTCTTTCTTCCACAACAAATGCACAACAAGTATGGAATCTTGAAGACTGTATAAAATATGCTATTGAAAATAACATTACAGTTAAAAGACAAGAGTTAAATGCAGAATCGGCTGAAAGAAACTATTTTCAATCTAAGATGGAAATTCTTCCAAATGTTAATGCAAATGGAAGTCATTATTATAATTCAGGTAAAGCAATTAATTACGAAACTTATTCGTATGTAAATGAGGCTTTTCAAGGCGGAAATCTGTCGTTAAACACTGAAGTTACAGTATTTAACGGATTGCAAACACTTAATACAATAAAAAAATCTAAATTAGACTTTCTAGCTCAACTTGAGAATGTTGAAAAAGCTAAGAATGATATTACTCTGAATGTTTCTACAGCATATTTACAGATTCTTCTAAATAAAGAGCTAAGAGATAATGCAGAGCAGCAGTTAGTAGTAACTTTAGAGCAAATAGAAAAAACCAAACGCTTAGTTGAAATAGGTAATGCAGCTAAAGGAGATCTATTACAAATTGAAGCTCAAGCGGCTACAGAAAGAGCTGCATTAACCAATTCAGAAAACAATTTGAAAATTTCCTATTTAGACCTTACTCAATTACTAAATCTTCAAGAGATAGAAAACTTTGAGATAGTATTCCCTGAATTACCAGATATAACTCTAGCAGAAAATATTTCTGAAACTGATCAAATATTTAGTAGTGCAGTAGAGATTCTTCCTGAAATAAAAAGTGCTGAATTACAGCTAAAAAGTTCACAAAAAAATCTATCGATTTCAAAAGGAGCTATAAGTCCAACTATATCATTCGGATATCAGTACAGTTCCAGATATAGTGAATTAACGAATAGGGCTACAGGAATGCAATCTGGCTTATCAACTCAGCCTACTGGAGTTACTGAAAGTGGAGAAAATATATATAATTATTATTCATATAGCTCATATTCAGATTCTTACCCCTATCTTGATCAAATAACTGACAATGCAAGTCAGGGAGTTTATGTTGCTCTTAGAATACCCATATTTAATAATTGGAGAACAGGAAATTCAATTAGTCAAGCTAAAATAAATTTATCTGACAAACAGTTGAACCTTGATTTGCAAAAACAAAATTTATACAAGAGTATTCAACAAGCTCGAACACAGGCAATAGCTGCTATGGATAATTATAAAGCTAATTTGCAAGCGTTGGAATCAATGGAAGAAGCATTCAGATACACGGAACAAAAATATGAAGTTGGATTAGTTGATATTTTAGAATATAAAACAGCAAAAAATCAATTAAATCAAACAAAATCTGATTTAGCACAAGCAAAATATCAGTATATATTTAGAACAAAAATATTAGATTTTTATAATGGAGAGCAGATTACACTATAAATAAAAACATTTCTTCAAGGTAAAATTTTTAGAGGTTAATTAATATATTCATTATTTTATTTATAGTTTAGGATTAATAGTTGGTTTTTCATTTTAATTTGCTTTTCAAAGTCCGGGTGCTCCCCGGACTTTTAAGTACTAAAAGAGGGGTTCTAAAACCCCTCTCCTTATTTCATCTTATTTTTAAATTACTTTTTCAAGACACTTAAAAGGCTCTTTTTGTTTTGGGTATAGAATATCTCCTGTATAAGCATAGCCAATACTCTCGTATAACTTAATCAAATGCTCACTTGAACTGGCAACGTCTAATCTAATCGATTTGTAGCCATTATCTTTAGCATGCTTTTCTGCAAACTCTATTAGCAACCTTCCTATTCCTTTCTTTTGCCAGGTTGGAAACACAGCAATCCTGTGAATAACAATATATTTGTCCGATTTATTTTTCCATTCAATGGTGTCAAAAACAGACTCCTGCTGTTCATCAAATGTTATTGTGCCTATACAAACCCCTTTGTTTTTTATAATGTATAAAGTATTGTTCTCAACCTCTCGAAGTAATCTGAAATAATCAGGATATGAATGATTCCATTGATACACACTATTTTTATTGAAATCTTCGATACAGTGTTGCAGTAAGTACATTACTTCCAATATATTGCCGGCGGTTGCTTTTTCTACTTGCATGCTAAAAAAGGAATATATGAATTTGAATTATTAACAAATGTAATCAATTATTTAAATCTTACCTTCAAAATTAATTATAAAACATTCCCAATTTTACTAAAAATTTATGCTTCTATAAAATTTAGCCTAGATTATATCGTTTATTTTATGTTATTTAGCAATCCAAACTCTAATATTAAAAATGCACACTTCATTAAAATATCTGATCTTTATTGGATTTTTGATTCAACTTTTCGCCTCATGCGAAAAAGAAGATTTTAATACATCTGTTAACGCAAAACTTGTGTTTTCAGAAGATACAATTCTTTTTGATACAGTTTTTACAACAATAGGTTCTTCAACAAAAAGATTTACAGTTAAAAATCCATATGCTAAGAATCTTAAAATTAATTCAATCTATTTAGCAGGTGGAGATGACTCTCCATACCGATTAAATATTGATGGATATGCCGGAAACAGATTAGAAAATGTTGAGTTAAAAGAAAAAGACAGCTTATATATCTTTGTTGAAATTACTGTCGACCCTAACAACTCTGATTTGCCTCTTGTTGTTAACGATTCGATTGTTTTCTCGTTCAACAATACGCAGCAGGATATAAATCTTATTGCGTGGGGACAGGATGTTAATCTTATTAACGGCGAGATTGTTGGAACAGAAACATGGATAAATAATAAACCATATTTGATATATAATTCAATGCTGGTCGATACAAATTCAGTTCTCACCATTGAACCCGGAGTTATTTTATATTTTCATAAAAATTCAAGATTATATGTAGCAGGGACAATCATTTCAAGCGGAACATATGAATCACCTATTGTATTTCAGGGTGACAGGCTTGAAAATGATTACGAAGATATCCCCGGGCAGTGGGACGGTATTTGGTTAATGGCAGGAAGTAAAGACAATGTTTTTAATTTTTGTGAAATTAAAAACGCTATTATTGGTATACAGGTTGATACCCTGGCAAGCATATCAAAACCAACTCTCCTATTATCAAATACAAGAATTGAAAACATGACCTCAACAGGTATTTATGCACAAGGATCAACTATTGAAGCATATAATAACCTTATTACCAATTGCGGACAATTTGCTGTTGCTCTTACCATTGGAGGTACTTACGAGTTTTATCATTGTACCATTGGCAATTATTGGGGCTATTCAACAAGAACAACTCCATCACTCCTATTAAACAATTACTATTATTATAACGAAGGTTTAAATGTTGAGATCAGGCCTATTAGCAAAGCATTATTTGCTAATTGTATAATATATGGAAACAAAGAAACTGAAATTTTAATTGATAGATATGACAATATCAGTGTATTAGATTTCAAATTTGATCATTCGCTTATTAAGGTTGATGATAATTTTTCAACTTCAAATCCTGATAATTTTGAGAATATTATTGTATACGAAGATCCAAAATTTAAAGATCCTTATAATGGCGATTTTGAGTTAGACACAATGTCTGTTGCTAAAGATAAAGGTGCCGATAAATATGGTTTAATGTTTCCATTAGATCTAAACCATGAAAGCAGAATTTCAGATTCACATCCAGATCTGGGTGCATTTGAGAGAAAAGAAAACCAGTAAAAATCATGAAAAAATACTTCACATCTCTTATTTTTATTTTGATCACTACATTTGGTTATTCTCAACAGAATGATGCCAGTTATAAAGTAATGTTCTATAATGTTGAAAACCTATTTGATACTTATAATGACAGCTCAATTAATGATGAAGAATTCTTGCCTGAAGGTGATCGGTTTTGGAGTAATCATAAGTATTATTCCAAACTAACTAATATATACAAAGTGATAATTGCAGTTGGTGGTTGGGAACCTCCTGCAATTGTTGGTTTGTGCGAAATTGAAAACAGAAAGGTGCTTAACGATTTAGTTAATAATACCCCTTTGGTTAAATTTGAGTATCAAATTATTCACAAAGAATCGCCAGATCGAAGAGGGATAGACGTTGGACTTTTATATCGCGAAGAACTTTTTCAACCTATATCTTATGAAGCAATACCGATTAATTTCCCCGATAGTCCTGAAAGTAAAACAAGAGACATCTTATATGTAAAAGGAATAGTAAAAAAAACAGATACATTAAATATTTTTATTAATCACTGGCCTTCGCGCTGGGGCGGGCAGCTTGAGTCAGAAGACCGAAGAATATTTGTGGCATCAGTTTTAAAATCTAAAGTTGATTCAATATTTAACTCCAATCCAGAATCGAACATTATTATTACAGGTGATTTTAATGATTATCCCAATAATAAGAGCATTAACGAAGTATTAAATGCTTCACAGGATTTTAATCAAATCGATAGTATTCAGTTATACAATTTATCATCTTATTTCTATAAATCAAAAAATATAGGCTCTCATAAGTATCAGGGCGAATGGGGAGTTCTTGATCAGTTTATTGTTTCAGGAAATCTTTTATCTCAAGAACATAAGTTTTATACCACCTTAAATGATATTCATATTTTTAATGCAGATTTTTTACTGGAACCTGATGAAGGATATTATGGGTACATGCCCAAAAGAACCTTTATCGGTTACAAATACAATGGAGGATTTAGCGACCACCTGCCTACTTACCTTATCCTGAACTTTAATAGGTAAACAGATTTCTGATATTTTTATTGATTTATGGTGTAAGGCTTGTGGTATAAGGCATTAAGATTAAGATTTAAGTTTACAGACCTGAAATCTGAAATTTGAAACCTGAAACCTGAACCGAGTGAAAC
>DMBU01000108.1 GCA_003446015.1 Bacteroidales bacterium
AAAAGTTTCAAAAAAGATCAAGACAAAACGATGCTTCTCCGCTCTCTGTGATAAGGTAACAATTCTAAGCAAAGTAAGTAAACTCCTTTGCTAGAATTCTAAAACTTATCACATTCACCCTTGCCCTATGGCTCGCCGTTTTGTCGGGCCTTCGCTCAATACTTAGCATTGAGTATTTCCTTAACTTGACGGCTATAGCCGAACGGCCAAGTAAAAAGACAAAAGCAAGAAGTAAAGCACTTTATAAGCTGTGTTTTTTGAAAAACTTTTTTATTAAGGAAATTCCTTCATCAATTTCTGACTTCTCGCGGGCAATATTAAATCGAATGTAATTTTTAGCATTCTCAGAAAAATGTTCTCCTGGTATTACAGCAACTTTTTGTTCGTCATACAAATCAATGGCAAACTTAAATCCATCAGAATATTTTTCAGGGAGTTTTGCCCACACAAAATATCCTCCTTTTATCTCGGGAATTGAAAAACCTAAATTGATCAACTCTTTAGATAAATGGGAATAAGACTCTGTAAGTTTTCTTCGAAGATTTGAAACATATGCCTTTCCCCATTCATTTTTCTTTAGATATTCAACAATGGCCTGCTGTAGAACTGAAGGTGCACACAAACCTGTATAATCATGAATAGATTTTATTTTTGACATGTGATCTTCGTGTGCAATTAAATAACCAATGCGCCAGCCAGTGATGGAAAATAATTTTGAAAAACTATTGGTATAAAACAAATTTGAGCTGAACTGATCTAAAGGAATATATGGTTTTTCATCAAAATACAATTCTCTGTAAACGGCATCCAGAACAATATAAAAATTCAATCGTTTACTTAAATTTATTAGGGCATTGATTTCATTCTCAGACCAAATCTTCCCCAAGGGGTTGCCCGGAGATCCAAGAAAAATAACTTTTACATTGTTCCCTAAACAGGTTTTTTCAAGCCCGGCAAAATCAACTGAAAAATCAGACTCAAATGAAAATGAAACAAAATCAGTATTAAAAATCTCTGGTAAATATTTATAGCTTTCGTACACAGGATCAAAAGCTAAAGCCGAAAAGGGTTTTGGAATGATTTTATTAAAATAAGTATATAATAAAGATAAGGCTTCAGTACCGCCCTGAGTAATTAAAAAATCATTTTTTGTAAAAGTCTGTCTGCCTTGCCCTTCGGGTTGGCTGTTTGAAAAACAGGGAAATTCGCTTTGATATTTACGAAGCAATAAGTCAAGCAACTCGTTATTCCCATTACCCGGAGCATATTGATGAATCTTGTCTGTTGAGATTTGGGATAAAATATCGGTAAGTTCTGCCGGGGGATCAAATCCCGGAATACCTTGTGCTAAATTAATACCTCCATAAGCTTTTACTTTATTGCTCATGAAACTTATGTAAGATCCTGTTGGCTTTTGATACTTATTTCCCATTTACTTTCTTTTTCTTTCCACACTCCGTATCAATATTGCCACGCGATAATCCAAATTTTTCTTTCTCAATATTTCCTTTTGGCTCTACATGAACCAGCACATCATACACGTTTTCGACTCTTGCCTTAATATTCACTTCTACCTTTTTCGCCATAATGTGTCCTTCTTCAATGGTCATCTTACCATCCATTTCAATATCAAGAGCTACAGTATACAAATTTGAATGTTTTCTTACCCTTACTCTATGTGGATTAACTGCTCCTGCTTCTTCTACTGCATCGAAAATCTTATAATATAGTTCCGGATTATCGGTTCCATCCATTAATTCACGACTGGTTTCCATGAAGATTTCAAAACCTATTTTCATAATCCAGATACTTATTGCAATCGCAGTAATCAAATCCAGAACGGGTAAATGAAAAACTTGTGTAAAAATTAATCCTGTTAATACAGATGCAGAAATAAGAATATCATTTCTCATATTTTTAGCATTGGCAATCAACATATTGCTTTCAATTTTGCGTCCTGCTTTGAATTGATAAAAAGCTAAACCAGCTTTGGAAACGATAGAAAAAACAGTAACATAAATTGCTAACATTGAAGGCAATTCAAGTTGTTCACTTTTGATTAACCTTACCAGAGTTGTAAAAAACAATTGAGCACCAGCAAAAAATATCACAAAGCTTAAGGCTTTTGTTGCAACAGCCTCAGCTCTATTGTAACCATAAGGATATCTGAAATTCGGTGGTTTATTCATGATTCGGGAAGCAACCAGTGTAATAAAATAGGTGAGAATATCCGTTGTTGTATCAATCCCATCGCCAATAACAGCTAAGCTTCCTGAAATAAATCCAATTACTATTTTCGCAATTGCTAATATAGAGTTACCAACAATTCCAACCCAGGAAGCTTTTTTTATGAGGTAATTTCGATATTTTTGATTGACAGTTGACATAAAACAAAGTTAGATTAAATATTAATTAAGAACTAACTATAGAAAAAAGAGATTCCCGCTTTCGCGGGAATGACTTTATTATTTTTAATTATGATTCCTTTAATCTAATTTAAGCACTGCCAGGAACGCTTGTTGCGGCACTTCTACATTACCCACCTGACGCATTCGTTTTTTACCTTTCTTCTGCTTTTCAAGCAATTTACGTTTTCGGGTTATATCACCACCATAACATTTGGCAGTAACATCCTTACGAACGGCCTTAACTGTTTCGCGCGAAATAATTTTTGCTCCGATTGCAGCCTGAATAGCAATGTCAAATTGTTGGCGAGGGATGAGTTCTTTCAATTTTTCACACATTCTTCGTCCAAAATCGTAAGCATTATCTCTATGAATCAAGGTTGACAAGGCATCAACCAATTCTCCATTTAAAAGAATATCCAATCGAACCAAATTGGCTTGTTTATATCCTGTTTGATGATAATCAAAAGATGCATAACCTTTCGAAATGCTTTTTAGTTTATCGTAAAAATCGAATACAATTTCGGCAAGAGGCATTTCAAATGTTACTTCAACCCTATTATTCGGCAGATAGTGTTGATTTTTCATTACTCCTCGTTTATCGATGCAGAGTTTCATAATTGGTCCAAGAAAATCTGTTTTCGAAATAATCTGAGCATGAATATATGGTTCCTCGATATGATCAATATACGTTATTTCTGGTAAGCCTGATGGATTGTGTACTTCAACAATTCCGCTTTTTGTAGTGTGAACTTTGTACGAAACGTTTGGCACCGTTGTGATAACATCCATATCGAACTCGCGATCGAGTCGTTCCTGAATGATTTCCATATGCAACAATCCCAGGAATCCGCAACGGAAACCAAATCCTAATGCAGCAGAAGATTCTGGTTCGAAAGTCAAGGATGCATCATTTAACTGAAGCTTTTCCATTGAAGCTCTCAGATCTTCATAATCGTCGGCATCAATTGGATAAATTCCTGCAAAAACCATGGGTTTAACAAGTTCGAATCCTTCAATTGCTTTTTCACAAGGGCGATCTTTATGCGTAATTGTATCACCAACTTTTACTTCTTTAGAAGTTTTTATCCCAGAAATGATATATCCAACATCACCTGCTTTCATCTCGTTTTTTGGAAATTGCTTTAATCTCAAGGCACCGATTTCGTCTGCATGGTAATCTTTTCCCGTAGCAAAGAATTTTACATGATCTCCTTTTCGGAGTGTTCCATTCTTAATTTTGAAATAGGCTTCGATTCCTCGAAATGAATTAAAAACTGAGTCAAAAATAAGAGCTTGTAGCGGAGCTTCCGGATCACCTGCAGGAGCAGGAACATTATGTATTATGCTTTCAAGAATTTCATCAACACCTAAGCCGGTTTTACCACTAGCTTCAATAATTGATTCTCGCTTACAGCCGATAAGCTCAACAATCTGGTCCTTAACCTCTTCGGGCATGGCTGCATCCATGTCCATTTTATTTAAAATCGGAATGATTTCCAGATCGTGTTCAATGGCATGAAAAACATTCGAAATCGTTTGCGCCTGAACCCCCTGTGTGGCATCCACAATTAATAAGGCTCCTTCACATGCAGCAATGGATCTTGAAACTTCGTATGAAAAATCAACGTGGCCGGGAGTATCAATTAAATTAAGAACATAATCTTTACCCTCAAATTTATAATTCATTTGAATGGCATGACTTTTTATGGTTATTCCCCGTTCTCTCTCCAAATCCATATTATCAAGTATCTGATCCTGATAATCGCGATCAGGAATAGAACCGGTCGCTTGTAAAAGCCTATCTGCCAGCGTGCTCTTCCCGTGATCAATATGAGCTATAATGCAAAAATTTCTTATGTTATCCATAAAGATTTAATATATTATCATCCACAATTATACTGTCCCGAACAACATCTTTTCGGATGTGCAAATATATTGAAATCTAAGAAACTAACAACGACAAAGTATAAATATTGCCAGAGAATTTTGTACTTCTATAAATTTCAAATAACAAATTTCAAACTACGAATAAATTCCAAAACACAAAACCAAAAAATGAACTGTTTGGTATATTCCGATTGACATTTAGAAATTATTTGATTTTTGTGATTTGTGATTTGTAATTTGTAATTTGTAATTTGCAAAGTTAAAACACCGCCCTTGCAATTCTCTGAATATTATCAGATTGGTCTAAAGTATAATAATGAATTCCCGGTACTCCAAATTTGATAAGTTCCTTGGATTGCATTGTTGTCCATTCAACACCAACCTGACGAACGTCTTTGGTTGTTTTACATTTCTTGATTTCCTTTATAAGCTCATTAGGCAGATCGATATTAAAAGTTTGTGGCAATAATGAGCTATCATTCAACGTTGATACAGGTTTAATACCAGGAATTATAGGGACATCAATTCCAATTTTTTTACAGCTGTCAACAAAATTAAAATATTTCTGATTATCGAAAAACAACTGTGTTACAATATATTCGGCCCCTTTATCAACTTTAAGTTTAAGATACTCTAAATCGGTGTCCATATTTGGTGCTTCGATGTGCTTTTCGGGATAACCGGCAACACCAAGAGAAAAATCAGTTGGCATAGCGTTTTCTAAATCTTCATGTAGATATTTACCCTTATTTAAATTCATAATTTGCTCGATCAATTCGCTCGAATAAGTATGTCCTCCTTTTTCGGGGACAAATTTTCGTTTTCCTTTTTCGGGATCGCCACGTAAAACCAACAAATTATTAATTCCCAGAAAATGAAAATCTATCAGGGCATCTTCTGTTTCTTCCTTTGTAAATCCACCGCAAATCATATGTGGAACAACTGTGATTTTATATTTATTCTGAATTGCTGCTGCAATTGCTACTGTTCCGGGGCGTTTTCTAATAACCCGCTTTTCCATTAAACCATCGGGGCGTGTTTTATAAACCACCTCCTGCTGATGATAAGTAATATTAATATATGCGGGATTAAACTCGATCAGTGGATCAATGGTGTCGTATATTTCCTGTATGGTATGACCTTTTAATGGTGGCAAAAGCTCAAATGTGAACAAAGCACTTTTTGCATTTTTTATTTTATCGATTACTTTCATTTTATTTCCATCCCATATTGTGTATCCTTCGACAAGCTCAGAATGACAACGATTTTCAATAATTAATATTTCACTGACTCCAATTATTGCAGGGATGTCAATGTATTTTATTTCTATTTATAATTTAGATTTGGTGCCAGCCACTTTTCAGCTTCACTTACTGTCATGTTTTTTCGAATGGCATAATCTTCGATCTGATCTATTCCTATTTTTTGCACATTAAAATATTTCGATTCCGGATGTGCTAAATACAATCCGCTAACCGAAGCACCCGGGTACATCATATAACTCTCTGTTAATTTGATTTGTGCTTTGTTTTCTGCGTCCAATACATCAAAAATTATTCGTTTTTCGGTATGATCAGGACAAGCAGGATAACCTGCAGCAGGTCTGATCCCTCTATATTTTTCACGAATCAGATCGTTAGTTTCAAGATCTTCGTTTGGTGCGTATGCCCAATATTCTTTTCTCACTTTTTGATGCAACAACTCAGCAAAAGCTTCAGCTAATCTGTCTGCCAGAATTTTGATCATAATCGCTTTATAATCATCATTATTTTTTTCATACTTGCTAACATGTTTTTCTACACCTAATCCTGCGGTTACAGCAAATGCACCAATATAATCATTTATCCCACTTTCTTTAGGTGCAATAAAATCAGAAAGGCAAGCATTTGAATCTCCTTCAACTCTCACTTGCTGATTTCGTAAATGATGAAAAACACCAATTACTTTTTTTCTGGTATCATCTTCATACAATTCAATATCATCTTCAATTGAATTGGCAGGATACAATCCAAATGCAGCATTTGCTTTTAGCATTTTGTTATCAATAATCTGTTTTAACATCTCCTGAGCATCCTTATACAAAATTTTTGCTTCCTCACCTTTTATTGGATCTTCAAATATTGCAGGATATTTTCCATTCAAATCCCAGGCAAAAAAGAAAAAGGTCCAATCAATATATTTAGAAAGTTCCAGTAAAGAAAAATCCAATAAATATTTATTGCCAAAAAATGTAGGTTTTGAAATGTGTGATTTTTCCCAATCGATTAGAATTTTATTTTTTCGTGCCTGTTCCAATGTAACATACATATTTACAGACTTCTTAGCCGATATTTTTTCTCTTATTATGTCGTATTCATGATTAATATGTTGAATATATTCAAACTTTAAAGTTTCATTTAATAAATTCCGGACAACACCAACACTTCTGGATGCATCTTTGACATGAACAACCGGAGCCTCATAAACAACATCTACTTTAACAGCTGTATGTATGTTTGATGTGGTTGCTCCACCAATTAGCAACGGTATCTTTAAATTGTTTCGTTGCATTTCCTCAGCAACATGAACCATTTCTTCCAATGACGGGGTAATAAGTCCACTCAATCCAATAATATCAACTTTTTCATTTATTGCAGTTTCAATAATTTTTTGAGCAGGAACCATCACACCTAAATCAATCACTTCGAAATTATTACAAGCCAGAATAACTCCCACAATATTTTTTCCAATATCGTGTACATCACCCTTTACGGTTGCCATTAAAACTTTACCTGCCGAGCTTGATTTTCCCGAATCCTTCTTTTCTTCTTCGATAAATGGCAATAAATAGGCGACAGCTTTTTTCATAACCCGTGCACTTTTCACAACCTGTGGAAGAAACATTTTGCCTGATCCAAATAAATCACCAACTATATTCATCCCATTCATTAATGGTTCTTCAATTACTGTAAGGGGCTGATTGTACTGCTTTCTTGCTTCTTCTGTATCCTCATCAATAAAATCTGTAATTCCTTTTACCAAGGCATATGACAAACGCTCCTGAACTGATTTTTCCCTCCATTCATCCTTTCTTTCTTCTTTTTTATCCGATTGTTTTACCTTTTCGGCAAATACAACTAATCGTTCCGTTGCATCTTTTCGCCTGTTCAGCACAACATCTTCGACCAACTTTAATAGATCTTTTGGGATACTATCGTAAACCTCCAGCATACCCGGATTAACAATTCCCATATCCATTCCGGCTTTTATTGCATGATATAAAAAAACCGAATGAATTGCTTCCCGAACGGTATTATTCCCTCTAAACGAGAATGATAAGTTACTTACTCCTCCACTGATTTTAGCATGAGGTAAATTTTCTTTAATCCATTTTATGGCATTAATATAATTTACTGCGTAATTATTATGTTCGTCAATTCCTGTGGCTATTGCCAGTACATTTGGATCGAAAAAAATATCTTCTGGCGGGAATTTAACCTTCTCATTTAAAATTTTATACGATCTTTCAGCTATTTCAATTTTTCGCTCCAACGTATCTGCCTGTCCATTTTCATCAAAAAGCATAACAACAGTTGCAGCTCCATATTTTCGAATTAACTTTGCATAACGAATAAAATCAGCTTCACCTTCTTTTAAGCTAATTGAGTTTACCACTGATTTTCCCTGTACACATTTTAATCCGGTTTCGATTACACTCCATTTGGAAGAATCTATCATAATAGGTAATCTGGAAATATCTGGCTCTGATGCAATTAAATTCAGAAACTTTTTCATTGATTCTTCTGAATCCAACATGGCCTCATCCATACAAACATCTATTATTTGAGCTCCACCATCAACCTGATCCTTTGCGACAGATAATGCATCCTCAAATTTTTCATCTTTTATTAAACGGGCAAATTTTATGGAACCTGCAACATTTGTTCTTTCACCTACGTTTATAAAATTGATTTCTTTGGTAAAAGTTAGTGGTTCCAAACCACTTAATCGGGTTAACGTTTGTATTTGTGGTAATTTTCTTGGTGAATACCTTTTAGCAATTTCTGCAATTTTCTTTATATGAGCAGGAGTTGTTCCACAACACCCACCAACAATATTGACAAAACCACTTTTCAAATAATCTTCGATAATGACTCCCATTTCCTCAGCTGATTCGTCATATTCTCCGAACTGATTAGGTAAACCTGCATTGGGATGCGCACTTACATTATACTTTGATATTTTTGATAATTCTTCGATATGTGGTCTTAATTGATCAGCACCAAAAGCACAATTTAACCCAATACTCAACAAATCAATATGTGACAATGAATTGTAAAAAGCTTCTAAGGTTTGTCCTGATAAAGTTCTTCCGCTGGCATCGGTAATTGTTCCTGAAACCATAACAGGAAGTTTTTCACCCTTCTTTTCAAATATATCTTCAATAGCAAATAAAGCTGCTTTTGCATTTAAGGTGTCAAAAATGGTTTCAACCATTAGAATATCCACTCCTCCGTCTAACAATCCTTCTGCTTGTTCATAATAAGCTTTTCGCATATCATCAAAACTTACAGCACGAAAACCAGGGTCATTTACATCGGGCGACATGGAAGTTGTGCGATTAGTAGGACCTAAAATTCCAATTACAAATCTTGGTTTATCAGGGTTTTTGAAGGTAAATTCATCAGAAGCCCTTTTTGCTAATTTTGCCGATTCAAAATTTATTTCATAAACAAGATCCTCCATATGATAGTCAGCCATTGAAATTCTATTGGCATTAAATGTATTGGTCTCTATTAAATCGGCTCCTGCTTCTAAATACGCTTTATGAATACCCTCTATAATTTGAGGTTGTGTTAATGATAACAAATCATTGTTTCCTTTTACATCATGACTATAATTTTTAAAGCGATCGCCCCGATAATCCTCTTCTTTTAACTTATGACGTTGGATCATGGTTCCCATTGCACCATCGAGTACAAAAATCCGTTCTTTTAATTCTGATTTTATTTTTTCTAATTGATTCATTTTTTTCATTTTGTGATTCTTAGTGTTTTTTGTGTCTTCGTGGCAATTTATTTCTGCCACAAAGGCACCAATTCACAAAATTCCACTAAATAATACTGGTGAATTATAAATTTACAAAATACTAAGTATCAATGTCAAGTTAATTCCTGATATAAGCTAAAAACACATCCAATTTTGGTAAAATTGACTTAATCTTTAACAAATTAGATAATTTAATGTTTCCAACCACATAACTATGATCCGGTCCAGAGTATTTTTCTGAGATATTTTCAAACTCAAAATAACTGAAATCAACCATGTTTTTATATCTCAAATAAATCTCTATTTCATGATCTGTTTTGTATTTCAATTTCTTAAAATATTTCTGTTTCTTGTATTCATATTTATAATTATGTGATCGGGCAGTAATATCGGACAACACAGCCGAACCTGTTGGATAACCTCCCGCCCCTTTCCCAAACATAAACTGCTTGTCGTAAAACTCACCCTGAATTACAACCCCGTTATACTCGTCTTCAACATTATAAATATACTTATCCGGACGAACTAAACGTGGGATTACAAACATGGTGAATGATTCATCATCCAGTTTTAAAACCTGTGCAACTAATTTCAATTTCAGATTTTTCTCTCGTGCATACTGAATATCGTATTCTTTTAATCTTGATATTCCATAATTAAAAACCAGATCGGGTTGAACAAATGTTCCTAATGCATGAGTGGCGATAATTATCAACTTATATAAAGAGTCGAATCCATCCACATCCAAACTTGGGTTGCTTTCTGCAAATCCCAATTCCTGAGCCTGTTTCAATGCAGTATTATAATCCAATCCTTCGTTAAAGATTTTAGATAAAATGTAATTTGATGATCCGTTCAGAATTCCGGTTACAGATTTCAGCAAATCGTTATCGTAATACTCTTCAATATTACGGATGATTGGAATACTTCCACAAGCCGAAGCATCATATAATAGAGATGTGTTTGTTTCTTCCTGCAATTTTATTAACTCATCTAAATGATGAGCTAACATTTTTTTGTTTCCTGAAACAACACTCTTATTATTTAGCAAACAACGTTTGACAATATCGTAAGCTTCATCTGCATCGTCGATTAATTCAACAACCAGATTAATATCTTTATCATTTATGATATCTTCTTTATTGAATGTAAACTGATCTTCGCTTAATGATCTCTTTTTATCTTTCTGTTTCACACATATTCTGCTAACACTCGCATCGACTGTTTTGCTGTGTTTAAGAACATGGTAAAGACTTTCGCCAACAACTCCGTAGCCAAAAAGTCCAATATTTATTTTTTGATTCATTTTAATATCTTTTATGATTTTAAAATAGAATGCTGATGAAACTTTGCCGGGCTAAAGCCCTTATTTGGCTTTCTTTTCTAACCCTGGCCTTAAGGCCAGGGTCAAACTAATTACTACTAACAGGACTTTAGTCCTTATTTAGTGTTCAACATTCTAATTTCTTAAAAACTCGTTAATGATTTTTGTTAATTGTTCTGTTTCAATTAAAAAACCATCATGACCATACAATGAATCAATTTCAATGAATTTAGAATTTGGAATATACTTTTGTACTTCCCTGATCTCATCAGGGAAAAACAAAATATCGGATGATATTGCTATCAATAAAGACTTAGCTTGAATACCTGATAATGCCTTTTCTATTCCACCTCTGTTCCGACCAACATTATGCGTGTCGAAGGATTTGGAAATAGAAATGTATGAATAGGCATTAAATCTTTTAACTAATTTTTCACCCTGATATTGCTGATACGAAACCGCTCTGAAATTTTCCAGTTTTTCTTCCGTGTCGTGCTGAGTTTTATTGTAGGTTGCAGCATTTCTATAGCTTAACAAAGCAATAGTCCGTGCTGCTTTTAAACCTGCTGAGCCAGCTGTTTCGTGATTGTTTTTGAATGTAGGATCGGCATTAATAGCCAACCGCTGCGATTCATTAATAGCAATATTCCAGGGTGAAGCAAAAGCTCCGCTAACAATAAAAACCAAATTCTCAATCAAAGAAGGATTCATAATACTCCATTCCAATGCCTGAAAGCTGCCAATTGATCCACCAGTAATCATAAAGATTTTTGAAATGCCCAAATGCTCTCTTAACAGCTCATGTGCATTTACCATATCTCTAATGGTGATTAATGGAAAATCGTGATAATATGGTTTTCCGGTTTTCGAATTTACAGATAAAGGTCCCGTGGTACCATAGCAGGAACCTAAAAAATTCGCACATACAATAAAATATTTTGATGTGTCGAATAGTAATCCATCACCAACCATATTTGGCCACCAGTCAGCAACATCGGAGTTAGCAGTTAATGCATGACAAACCCATATTACATTATCTTTTGCTGCATTTAATTCACCAACAGCGTGATAAGCAATTTGAATCTCGTGCAATAATTGCCCGTTTTCAAGTTTGAATTCTTCTTTGTGTTGAAATTGATGTTGTGTCATAATTGTTTTTATTAAGCGGATGCCGAAATATAATAGAATTTTTTAATTATTTGGAGGATAATTAACTTCGTACAAACCCTATTTTTGACTCGGCATCCAGCTTATAGTTTAAGTAGCCAATGGTAACTCATATTCAAAATGGTTTACTTTCTTGCTATTAACTATTTTGAAAGCTTGTTCAAAATCGTCAATAATATCGTCGATATGTTCCAGTCCGACCGAGACTCGCAACAAGCCGGGAGTTACTCCGGCTTTGATTTGCTCGTCGTGGGTCAATTGCTGATGCGTTGTAGCAGCAGGCAAAATAATCAGAGTTTTAGCATCGCCAACATTAGCCAAATGGCTAACTAATTTTAAGTTATCGACAAATTTTGTTGCCTTTTCAATTCCTCCTTTGATCTCAAATGATAATACTCCTCCAAAACCATGTTTTAAATATTTCAACGCATTTTTGTGATTCAAATCGTTCGGCAATCCTGGATAACTTACTTTTTCCACATTTTTATTTTTACTTAGCCAGTCGGCGAGTAAAAGCGCATTATCGACATGTTTTTGAACTCTGAAAGAAAGTGTTTCAAGTCCTTGTAATAATAAAAAGGAATTAAAAGGACTAATTGCAGGGCCAAAATCACGTAAGCCTTCAACTCTAGCACGAATGATAAAAGCCAATTCACCGAATGATTCAGAATAGATTAATCCGTGATAACCTTCGGATGGTTCAGAGAATTGCGTGAATTTACCATTTCCCCAATTATAATTTCCGGCATCCACAATAACACCACCCATGCTGGTTCCATGTCCACCAATCCATTTGGTGGCCGATTCGACAACTATATTGGCTCCTAAATCAATTGGCTTACAAAGAAAACCACAAGCACCAAAAGTGTTATCAACAATTAAAGGAATATCAAATTTTTGAGCCAAATTAGAGATTGATTCAAAATCAGGAACTGAAAATCCCGGATTTCCAATGGTTTCCACATAAATTGCTTTAGTATTTTCGTCAATAAGAGGTTCTAAATCAGTTGCCTTATCCGATTTTGCAAAACGTACATCAACTCCCAGGTTTCTGAACGAAACTTTGAATTGATTGTATGAACCACCATACAAATAAGGTGATGAAACAAAATTATCACCTTGTTTTAAGATATTGTTTAAAGCAACGAACTGTGCTGCATGACCTGAAGCCACAACCAAAGCTGCTTTACCCCCTTCCAATGCTGCAATACGTTTTTCTAAAACGTCGGTTGTTGGGTTCATCAAACGGGTATAGATATTCCCGAATTCTTTCAATGCAAACAGATTTGCGCCATGTTCTGAATTCCTGAAATTATACGATGTAGTTTGATATATCGGGACCGCTCTTGATCCCGTTACAGGATCGGGCTGTTGTCCTGCATGAATTTGTAATGTTTCGTATTTTAAATTTTTCATTTTCTTATTTATTAATTTTTAAACACAAGCATCGCAACAACAATCCTGTTTAACAAAAAACTCTTCATGTATTTCTCGAACTGTTTCATTGCGATCGACTTGATTCACTATAAAATAAACAGCAACCGAACTTGCTCCGAAAGAAATTATTTGAATATTAATTCCTTTTCTTGCTACTGCTGTAAATAAACGACCAGCTACTCCGTATCTGGATGTTAATCCTTCACCTACTGCAGCAATTAGTGAAATATTGCTAATAAATTCAAATTGATTAATCCCATGAATATCTTTCAGTAGATTTGCTTTTTTAACTTTTAAAAGATCATCCTGAGAAAGTAAAATATTGATTGTTGTTTGAGAGGTAATTACCGATTTGATATTTATTCCGGCTTTATCTAATTCAACAGTTGATTTAGCTAAGATTCCAGGTTTAATTCCAACTCCAGAACCATGCAATTTTAATATTCCAAAATTGTCGCTATAGGATACACTTTTAATTATACCATCACAAACAGTTTCCTTTCCATTAATGATCGTTAAAGGGTGAAGGCCGTTAATTGAATCATTGATATCAAAAATTCGAATTGGAATTTTTTTCTCTACTAAAGGCTCCGGAGTTCTGGGATGCAAAATCTGAGATCCAAAATATGCCAGTTCTGCCGCTTCAGCATAAGTTAATGATTCGATATTTACCGCATCAAATACTATTTTTGGATCAGCACTTAAAAAGCCTTTTACATCTTTCCATAAATCCAGCGACTCTGCATTTAAACATGCTGCTATTGAAGCTGCTGAATAATCGCTTCCTCCTCTACCCAGTAAAGTAGTTTTACCTTCCTTAGAAACTCCGTAAAATCCTGGGATAATATATGTCTTACTTGATTCAAAGTTCTTTGGAATTTCATGTTCCGACAATTCAAAATCTACAGTTGCATTTTTAAACTCGCCATCGGTAATTAAGCCAATTTCTTCAGGGAATGCTTCTACATTCTGAATATCAGCCTGTTTTAAGACAAATGAAAGAACCAGAGAACTTAATCTCTCTCCATAACTCAGAATCTCATCATAAATAGAATTTGGAACGTCATTTAAATTCTTAATCTCTAACAGAAATCCTTTCAACATATTTAACCTTTTATCCAATTCCTGTTTAAATTCAAAGATTAGATTTTCGTTCGAAATATTTTCTACAATAATTGCTAATTTCTGATTGTTAATGTTTTGAATAAAATGATCGATATCCAATTTCCCCTGAGCAGATAATTCTAATGATTCAATCAAATAATTAGTCATCCCATAAAATGCAGATACTACAATTACAAGTGGTTTCTCATAATTGCAAATTGCTTTGAACACTTTTTTTATTCCGTCTTTATCTTTTAAGTTCGAACCACCGAACTTAATAACATTGTAAGCCATCTTTTTAAAATTTTACAAATTAATACACTCCCACTTTGGGCTACGCAAATAATATTCGGAAAGACATTAATCAACTCTCCGACTAGCGCATGCACATAGGCAGCAATGGCATTGTAAAATTGTTAAACCAAAAATGGCTTGTAATAACAAAACCCAATACGGAACAACTTTTACAAAAAAATTCTTTTTTCATGATTTTTTGCGTTTAGTTTATAATTTCCCATCGACTTATGTCGAAATTGGGTTAGGTATTGGCACCTTTGAACATTTTGTTCCGGTTGCCAGAGGTTCACAGAGCCTAATCTCTCCCCTCTTCTTTATAAATCAAACGCCCTTTGGAAAGGATGTTTGAAATGATGCAACAAAGATAAAGACAAATTTTTGAAATATGCAAATTTGATTTTTATTCAACAAAAAATCCAGCCAGATGCTGGATTCGAGTTAATATGGCAAGCTATTTTTATTCCTGCTCTTCAAGTCCAATTTCCAATAAACTTACTTTTTGATAATCGGCAGGAGGTATAAATTCAGATGCCTCTACGGATGATTTTTTAAGATTGGTAACCTCGGAAATAGATTCATAACCACCATTGTAATTAATAGATTTTAAAGGGAATCCTTTTTTTGCAAATTCAATATATTTTTCGTTGTTCTGATAAAATGCATGTGTTCCAGCCTGACTTGTAAAATCTCCAAAAATGGTATAAAACTTATTTATGTCAAATTCTTCGTGAGGTCTGCTCGACTCAGAAAGCCATGCTTCTTCTTTTATAGCTTCATTTACAGTTATGGAATATTTATATGCTATGTGCCCTGCTATTCGTTCTTTTTCTCCCGTTTTTTCAATTTTCAATTCATACTCTTCGGGTTCTTCACCAGCAAATTTTGAAGGATTATCGATGCTTTCCATCATGCCCTGATACATTTTACGAATCATTTCTTTTTGCTCATCACGGGCAGTTTTTAATTGCTCCTCCATAGCCAATTGCATGGCATCTTTAATCTCTTTCTTATAATCTGCAACCTTTCCAGTCCAGTACACTTTCTTTACCGGACTCATTATGGTAATCATTTCAGTGTTTAAATTAAACATGGTTACCATTTCGGGCTGAACAACTTTCATAATATTGCCTTGAAGGTAAATTGTTTCGATCAATGCTGTTTCCACACCTTCGTCGGAATCGTAACTTTGCTGTGTTATAACCCATCCGGCAGTAGCTTGAAGATTAATCAATAATGTAAAAACTAGTATATAAAGGATTTTTGCTTTTTTCATTTCAATATGGTTTTTCAGATTTTACTTCTAATAACATACCAAAGATTTTAATATTGCATGTTTCAAGATCAAAAGTAGAAATAAATTTTTAATTTGAAGGTCCTCAGAAGTTTTGTTTTGTTGAATTTGAAAAAAGAACTTTTACTCAGAACTATAAGTTATAAATAGATTCCGGCTTAAAGGCCGGAATGACAATCTACATTAAAAAAGCCCCTTGTGCATGTAGCAACAAAGGGCTGATAATATATAAAGTGATGATTGCTTTTACATCATTCCCATTCCGCCACCCATTCCGCCTGCTGGCATTGGAGGCATTTCTTCTTCTTCTTCAACAATTACGCACTCAGTAGTTAAGAACATTCCTGCAATAGAAGCTGCATTTTCCAATGCAATACGAGCTACTTTTGTAGGGTCAATAACTCCGGATTCATACAAGTTTTCGTATTGATTTGTACGAGCATTGTAGCCGTAATCAGCTTTTCCTTCTTTTACTTTTTGAACAATAACTGATCCTTCAATACCTGCATTTTCAACAATCTGGCGTAAAGGTTCTTCAATAGCTCTCTTAACGATTGCTATTCCAGTTGTTTCGTCTTCGTTTTCACCTTTTAATCCTTCTAATACAGCAATAGCACGAATATAACCAACTCCACCTCCAGGAATAATTCCTTCTTCAACTGCTGCACGAGTAGCACTTAATGCATCGTCAACACGGTCTTTCTTCTCTTTTAATTCCATTTCGCTGGCAGCACCTACATAAATAACTGCTACACCACCCGACAATTTAGCTAAACGTTCTTGTAGTTTTTCTTTATCGTAATCAGAAGTTGAAGCTTCAATTTGAGATTTGATTTGATTAACACGTGCATCGATATTTTCTTTTGCACCATCTCCATTTACAATTGTAGTATTTTCTTTATCGATAGATATTTTTTCGCAAGTACCTAACATATCAAGAGAAGCCCCTTCTAATGTTAATCCTTTTTCTTCTGTTATTACAGTTCCTCCAGTAAGTACGGCTATATCTTCCAACATTTCTTTTCTTCTATCACCAAAACCCGGAGCTTTAACAGCGGCAACTTTTAATGAACCACGAATTTTATTAACCACTAAGGTAGCTAATGCTTCACCTTCGATATCTTCAGCTATAATCATTAAAGGTTTTCCATTTTGTACAGAAGCTTCAAGAATAGGCATAAGATCTTTCATTGTAGAGATCTTTTTATCTGTAAGAAGTATGTATGGATGATCCATTACAGCTTCCATTTTATCTGTATTTGTAACGAAGTATGGAGAAATATATCCACGATCGAATTGCATACCTTCAACGGTTTTTAATTCATCTTCAGTACCTTTAGCTTCCTCAACAGTTATAACTCCTTCTCTTCCTGCTGCTTTCATTGCATTAGCAATTAATTTGCCAATAGAAGAATCGTTATTTGCTGAAATCGTAGCTACTTGTTCTATTTTATCGTTTGACTCACCAACATCGTGAGACTGTTTTTTCAGGCTTTCTACAACCTTAGTTACAGCTTTATCGATACCACGTTTTAAATCCATTGGATTAGCACCCGCAGTAACATTTTTAATACCAACATTAATTATTGATTGAGCTAAAACAGTAGCAGTTGTGGTACCATCACCAGCATCATCATTTGTTTTTGATGCTACCTCTTTTACCATTTGTGCGCCTAAGTTTTCGAATTTATCTTTCAATTCGATTTCTTTTGCAACCGTAACACCATCTTTTGTTACCTGTGGAGCACCAAATTTCTTTTCAATTACTACATTACGACCCTTTGGGCCTAAAGTAATCTTTACTGCATTTGCTAATTTATCAATTCCTTTTTTCAATTGATCTCTAGCATCAATATCATATTTTAATTCTCTAGCTGCCATTTTCTTTATTTTTTAATGATTTTACTTAACTAATTATTCAACTAATAGAATGTCATCTTCACGCATAATTAAATAATCTTTTCCATCGATCTTAATCTCTGTTCCAGAATATTTACCATAAATAACTACATCACCTGCTTTTAATGACATTGGCTCGTCTTTTTTTCCTTCACCAACAGCAATCACAGTTCCCTTTTGTGGTTTTTCCTGAGCTGAATCAGGAATAATAATTCCACTTGCAGTTTTTTCTTCAGCCTTATGCGACTCAACTAAAACTCGATCTTTTAATGGTCTATACTTAAATTCTGACATTGTTATAAATATTTAAATTGTTAAACATATTTTTCTTTTCACGAAACCTAGTGATCATAATTTGTGCCAAAGGTTTTTACACAAAAAAAGTGTCAGCCTTTATGACAGACTGACACTTTATATATTTTAAAACTAAGTTCTAATTTTCTTCTGCAGGCTTTTCCGTTTCAGGAACTGAAGTTGGAAACTGAGGCATTTGAGTAGGATCAACAGCATTATTAACTTGTTGTTCTATTTTTGATTTTTCTTCAATTTCACCACGAGGTATTGTCATTGTGGCAACTACGCTTAGAACAACTAAACTAACAGCTAATGTCCATGTAGCTTTTTCGAGAAAATCTGCTGTTTTTCTAACACCCATAACCTGATTTGAGCCTGAAAAATTAGATGCTAACCCGCCTCCCTTTGAGTTCTGAACCAACACAATTAAAGTTAGTAATATACTCGCAATAATGATTAATACTGAAACTAATACGTACATATCAAAGTATTTTATTGTTTGTTAATTTTTTCTTCAAGTATTTTAATTTGACTGGCAAAGTAAGCACTTTTTTCCGGATATTTCAAACTTAATTTTTCATAAGATTGAATTGCTTTTTCAAATAAACCTTGTTTGATATAAACCTTAACTAAAGTTTCGGATAGAAGGTTGCTATCTTCCTTAGCGCTTTCTTCCGATATATCAACATTTTCCTCATTTGTTTCTTTTGGTTTTATCCTCGGATTTTGCTGTATAAACTGAGATATTAAATCATTATCTTTTTTTAAAATTTCATGATCGGCGTAATTATTAATATCAAAGTATTCCGAAGATTTTTGCTTTTCATCGGACCATTTATTTTCGATACTTTCAGATTCGATTAATTCAAATGATTCTTTATCATCCTCTGCAATTTCTGATCTTTCAATCTTTTTAGCTGATTCAGCTTCGTCAATATCCAGGATATCCCGTTTCTTTTTTAATTTACTGTTATCATCAGGGTCAGCATCAATTGTAATGATATTGTTTTTCCCTTCGCGTTCTTCCTCAATAAAATAAATCTCAGAGTGATATTTCAATTTATCATTTTCTTTCACAGCTGAAAATTCTAGTTGACTGGAAATGGTTTCTGAAATATTTTCACCCATTCCTTCAAAACTATCGTTTATTTTTCGACGAACATTTTTATGTTTTAATAATTGGGGATTGGGAATAAAATCATCCGTTTTTTGATCAGCAGTAATAACTTTTTCAGTTTCTTTATCAGTTATCAGCTCAAATTCTGTGTTTAAAAATTTAAATAGCAAGTCCCGATCCGAAATATTTGCTGATAATTTTGAAAGTTCCTGATTGAAATTATCACTATTTTGGACTTTTAACGCTTTCAAATATAAGCTGTGAGCTGTTTGAAAGTATGGATAATCCCATCTCAGTTTTTTCAACTCTGCCAGATTCGCTTTTTCAAGCAAACCGGGGTTTTCAATATATTTTATAATATCTGACTCTGTCATTAAATATTACCAGTTTACAACTGATTTATTAAAAATATCTTCAATCAATTTTTCCACAATTTCCTCAACTTTTTCTTGCTCAACAGCAGACAAATCCAAATCACTGTCGTAATCGGCAAACTGTGTAAAGTTAGTGTCGAAATTATATTCGGGTTCTATTTCATTGGTAAATTTCACATGTACAGTAATGGAAAGCCTGTTTTGAGATGCAGTTTCATCCCCGGTAATTGCCATTGGCTTAACTTCATAATTTGTTATTTCGCCTTCAAAATTCAGGTGCCCGGCATCATTTACTACCATAAGACTAGTTTGTGATTTAAATTTATCTTTAAGTTCATCTGTAAAATATTGTTCCAGATTGGCCAATCCTAAAGGTGCCCGGTTCACAAAATACTGAACAGAGATCGTTTTTACATCAGGTGCAATAGATGCTCCTGTTAATGAATATTTGATTGTACAAGCCTGATTTATAAACGCAAATAATAAAATGAACAGTGCTAATTTTCTCATAATCTAATCTATGTTGTATTCCTTAATTTTTCTATAAAGTGTTCTTTCAGATATTCCTAAATCCTGTGATGCATATTTCCTTTTACCATTATGCTTCTCAAGGGCCTTTTTTATCAGTTCAATTTCTTTATCCTCCAGCGAAAGAGATTCTTCAATAAACTCCTCAGTGTCTTCAATATCGGAATCATCAACCTGATTTACTGAAGATTGATGTACCCCTGAAGGATTAATGATGGATGAAGAAGCCTGATTTATATTATGGATTAAGCGATCGGCATTTTCAATATGATCCATACTAACTCCTTTATCGATAATTTCGTGAACCAGCTTTTTAAGATTGTTTAAATCGCCCTTCATATCGAATAAAAACTTGTATAAAATCTCGCGTTCAGTTGCAAAAGTTTTTTCATCAACTAAATCATTTTTATATAAAGCAGGTAATTTATTTGGATAATAATTGGGTAAATATTTCTTTAAGACTTCGGCATTAATTATTCTGTTCTCTTCGATAACCGACAACTGCTCAGTAATATTTTTTAATTGCCGGACATTACCGGGCCACTCGTATTTTGCAAGAATTTGTTGAGCTTCATCATCCAGACTGATCGGAGGCATTCTGTAACGTTCAGCAAAATCGGTAGCAAATTTTCTAAATAACAAATAAATATCACCCCCTCGCTCTTTTAAAGGAGGAATAATAATTGGGACCGTATTTAAGCGGTAATATAAATCTTCTCTGAAGCGATTTTCTTCAATGGCTTTTACTAAATCGATATTTGTAGCCGCAATAAGCCTAACATTTGTTTTTTGAGGTTTTGATGAACCAACCCGAAGAAACTCCCCGGATTCCAGTACACGCAGAAGTCTAACTTGTGTAGACATTGGAAGTTCTGCAACCTCATCCAGAAAAATCGTTCCTTCATCTGCAACTTCAAAATAACCCTGACGGCTATCATGAGCTCCGGTAAAAGAGCCTTTCTCGTGACCAAAAAGTTCTGAATCAATAGTTCCTTCTGGTATTGCACCGCAGTTTACAGGAATATATTTACCATGTTTTCTGGAGCTGAAATTATGTATGATCTGGGGAAAAACTTCTTTACCTGTACCGCTTTCACCTGTAATAAGAACAGACAGATCTGTTGGTGCAACTTGTGCAGCAACATCAATAGCGCGGTTTAAACCAAACGAATTACCTATAATTCCAAATCGTTGTTTAATTTTCTGAATGTCCATTGAAATTAATTTTTAATTGCCTTTTTTAATATGACAAAATTACAATTTTAAATTTGTAATCTTATTTTTTTAACAAGATTTAAGAAATATTAGCTGTCATTAAGGCAGCCTTTAGTTTTGAGTTTCAAGTTTAGAGTTTAGAGTTAAAATTTAACCTTTTCATTAAGGATTAAATTGTAAATTTGTGATTATTAAAATTATTCAAATATGGATTTTATAGGTATTATTCCTGCTCGTTTTGCTTCAACCCGTTTTCCGGGCAAACCCTTAGTTGATATTCATGGTAAATCAATGATTGAGCGGGTTTATGAGCAAGCTAAAAAGGCTTTAGAATATGTTTATGTTGCAACCGATGATGAAAAAATTGCCGCTGAAGTTCAGCGTTTTGGAGGTTGTGTTGTGATGACATCCGAAAAACATCAAAGCGGAACCGATAGACTTGCCGAAGCCATTGACATTATAAGAAAAGAAACGAAAGAAAATTTTGATGTTGTTATCAATATTCAGGGAGATGAGCCATTTATTCAACCCAAGCAAATTGAAGAAATAAAGTCTTGTTTTGATAATCCCTTAACTAAAATTGCAACTCTGGTAAAAAAGATTGAGAATAACGAAGATGTTTTCGATATTAATAAGCCCAAAGTTATTTTTAATAAAAAAATGCAGGCTATTTACTTTAGTCGTTCACCTATTCCTTTTTTAAGAGGAATTGAAAAAGAGCAATGGCATTTAAAACATGATTTCTACAAACATATTGGAATGTATGCTTATAAAATAAAGACCTTAAACGAATTAACGGAACTGGAACAATCGCCGCTTGAACTTGCCGAATCGTTAGAGCAATTGCGCTGGATCGAAAATGGCTATGCTATTTATGTAGCTATTACGAAATTTGATAGTTTTGGAGTAGATACACCAGAAGATTTGGAAAAAATTTTAAAGAAATAGTGTTTATTGGGCATTCCTGCCCGATGATTTAGATTATTTTTATATTAAACAAACTAGAAAGTAACTTATAAGTCTCAACGGGTAAGAATACCCGTTGTACTTGTTGTAAATCTAAAACAAATAGGTTCTATCAAAGGACAGGCCTGTCTTCGACAGGTAAAAATGTGCATTGTACTGCTGTACATCAGGCATTCTTGCCTGATGAAAAAGTATTCAGCGTTAACACAAAAGAAGATGTAGTATACTGTTATTTATTACATTGAAAGTGGTTGCAACGGACAGGAATGTCCGTTGTACAAAAAAACAATGGTTGCAACGGACAAGAATGTCCGTTGTACTTGGTACATCAGGCATTCTTGCCTGATGATTTTCTTGAGCATCTATGTTCGTATTTGAAATTCAACTGTTATTTTTCAACGCACAGGAATGTGCGTTGTACTGGCACATAAAAAAACATCCGATGTTTTTGAGGCATCGGATGTTTTTTATTAATTATTTATAAAAGGCTATTTATTTTGCACTTTCTTTTAATAGTACATTTCCTACTTCCCAAGTTGCAGCACCACCTGTTGTACTTACATATTTGAATGCAATAAAGAAATTTGCTTCGCCATCATAAGTTGATAAATCAATATCACCAGAAGCAGCAAAATCCCAAGAGTTTCCAGCAGGGCGCGAGAATCCTGTTAAAGGAGTCCATGTTCCCTGACCTGTTGGATTGCTTGTTCCATCATAATCTGTTGAAACTAAAACCTGCGCATCATTGTATGATGTTAAAAAGTTAATCGCTTCACGAAGAACCATTGTTACGTTTGCTTTTCCAGTTAAATCAATTTTTGGAGAAACTAACCAGTCTTCATTAGCCTTGTTTGAACCAGCATAACCGCTCATTTTTGCACAACCATTATCATAAGTTGCATATACCCATAATTCAGCACCTGTAATACTAAATGCGTTAAACCCACTAATATCCGCTGCAAAATCTTCTTCATAAAAACCTGTCTCAGGAATAATGCCAGTTCCATCCATCCAGTAACCTGTTACTGATTTTAATCCAGGGGCGCTAAAATATGATTCTAAACTTCCTAAAAGTTTTACTTGTTTACCTAAGTTTCCAACATTATCTACTAAGTTTAACGGATTTCGAATATCACCAGCAGGTAGTTGAACGATTAAACAATTTGCAATATCAGTTTCTGCTGCACTGGCAGCAATAATCATATTTGAGTTTGTTACAAATGGAGCAGTAAATGAAGCTACATAAGTTGCTGTATTTGTTTCATATACACCCACAATATAACCTTCAACCCAAACACCTGATTGACCTTGGTTAGATATACCTAAAACTACATCGAAAGGGTCATCAAATGTTCCGATACCAGAACCAGTTCCTCCGCCGCCGGTGTTAGTATCAAATCTTTCATTTGTCATTTCAACTTCGCTTAATTTTCTAATGTAAAGTTGCATATCATTATTGTACTGCCCTACAATAGCAACAATTGAACCACTGCCATTTGGTACATTTGAACTTGCAAAAGTTGAATAACCGCTGGTTCTTACAATAATTTGATTATCAGAAGTATCTTGCAACATTCTATTTTCAGTTGCTAAAGTTTCTGAATTTGCAAATGTATTTGCTGTATCAGAGTCAATAAACTGAATGTTAGAAATCTTAACTAATCTTCCTTGCCAATATGATTTATTTGCTACTATTTCTTCTATAGTTGCATCTTCGGGAACTCTTTTATTATTTCTTCCCTGTTTAATCAAGTTATCATCAACATTAATACCAGCGCCAGTTACAGAGTTTATCTGGAAAAGCTCACTATATTTCATTACAATAAGATCTTTCAGATATATCCTGACAGAATCGCCAATATAAACTCCACCAGAAACATCCTGATAACAAGCTATTGCAGCTGTAGCATCCTGAATAAAAAATGTACGGTAACTGTTATCTGTTTCATTATCCATAGTAACAGTTGCATAAACGGAAGCATCTTCTTCAAATAAATAAGTTCCTGCAGTCAAAAAAGCTTTAACTTGAGCAATTGTATACACATCACCAATAGGAATCTGAGGAACTACAGGTTTGTCGTAATCATCGTCTACACATGCAAACGAGATAGCAACTAATGCAAGCATTAATGCCATAACTTGTGAAAATCTACTAAATTTTTTCATGATATTTATTTTTTATTTTTTCTAATTAAAAACTAAAGGTCAATATTAACATATACGTTCTTCCATACATATAATAATAATATGAAGGAAATTTTTCAAGGTCATGATTTTCATAATCAAACCTTAACTGCTCATATCCTCCTGTAATTATTTCCTGATTATCCAGAACATTATTTACTGTTGCAAATAAACTAAGGTAATACTTATCGAATCGCCATGATTTACCTGCTTTCAAATTCAATGTAAATGAACTTGGTAGTTTTTCCTGGCTTAAAATATCGCTTGCAAGGTCAGAATTTATGTCAACACCTTCAACCGCTAATGAAGTTCTTCGTGCGGGGTTAAAACTCAGGTAAGTATTATCGAAGTAATTAATATCTCCTGAAACCCACCATCCTTTCGGTGCTCTGTATTCAGCTCCAAAAGAAAGAGCTGTTTGAGGTGTTCCATCAACCCTGTAATCTTGCACATAAACTGTTTCGTTTGTTGCAATTGACTCTGAATTATTATCTCTTGAAATACTAACATTTGGGCGTGAGCTATAAGTAAATTGGCCAAGTGATGCAGCAGCAGAAAGAGTTATTGTTGATGTTACTTTACCTTCGAGTCCTAACTCAATACCAATGTGTTCTTTATCCATTCCTGTAATAGCATAGTTTACAAAATTTCTATATCCATCGTGATAAAAACTCATCACATCTGTTTGATCTTTAAAAGTGGTGTAATATGCTGAGAATCTACCTGTAATATATGGTAATCGGGCTAAATAATTCACATCAAAACTCATTATTTTCTCGTCGGTTAAACCATCAACCAACTGATCACGAGTTCGAGGAGAAACATAGGCATCATCAAAATATGGTGCTCGTGTTACATAAGCTCCATTTGCATAAACAATATGTCGACCGGTTATTTTATAGGTAAGTCCACCGTTAATGTTGTAATTTAAGAACGATTGTTTTTCAGAATCACCGTATGAGTTATCAGGAAATTTACCTACTCTCATATTACCTGTCCGGTTAAAAGAGGTGTTTGATAATCCAAGTCCCAAATATAAATCCAAATTATCGATGGTATAATCTGCTTTTACCAAGCCGCCTATTCGATCAATATTTGCATCGTAATCATAACCAAACACATCGCCTACGCGTGCTATTCTATTTGGGTTATTTAAATCACTTTGCAACTGATCAGGATTGTCGACATCTCCTTCGGCAAACTTGTCAATATCATACCAGAATTCACCGCCGAGTAAGTCGCTTACTTCTTTAAAATGACGTCCTGTATAATTTGTATAACTAACATTTGCCAAAACATTAAAATCCTGATTTATTTCGTAATTAAATTTCATGTTAGCAGAAATCTGTGAATGATCAATACGTCGATCTTCAATCATATATTTTGAACGAATTCCAAGATAATCGTTCCCTTCAATTCCATCAAGATCTTCTACAAGATAATATTCATCGCTGTTTGCCTGATACATTGCATCCCAATCAATATGTCTGCTTACCCAACCAACTGAAGGGTCATCACTGTTATGTGGCAAATATTTATAATATGTAGGTCTCGGATCTCTTGCATCACCCCAGTTTAATGCGGTACCACCATCTCTTCCGAAAGAATACGAGACAGAAGTGTTCAAATCCATTTTTTCATTTATATTCCATAAATGATTTAACATGATGTAAGGTTTCATCGTATTAGCAACCCTGGCGTTTCGAACCTCTCCATCCTGATAACCCCAGTTTGCATTATAATAATTGTCGTCTTCTAAATCATATATTTCTTGAGGCGCTCCTGCAGATTTTCCTCTTTTGTTTGGAGTGACAAATGCCGTTAAAGAAATCGACTGATTTTCGTTAATCACTTTCTCGGCTGCAATAAAATAAGCCCAGGCATCATAAAAGGTTCCTTCGACATATCCTTCTTCGGCCCAACGATGAGAACCTGATACGGTAAACGCCCAGTTATTTTCCATTAAACCTGTAGAAGCTGTTGCCATTACCCTGTTCCTATAATTACTTATGGTGGACATATAAGAAAGCTTTACTCCAGGCCTGTATTCAGAAGCTCTTGTAAGAAGATTTGCTCCACCTCCAAGATAAGATAAGGATAGGTCGTTATTATCCTGGCCAAAATAAATTTCTTTATTACGAAGCACATCATTCAGACCTCCCCAATCGGAATATTTGGCTCTACCGGTTTCTAAATCATTCATTTCAATTCCATTGAAATAAATCGCAGTGTTTTCAGAATCATATCCCCTGGCTCTAAAACGAACAGCACCAAAAGTATAGGCAGCAATTTCGGAGAAAACATCATCTGAAGACTGCAATAATCCACTCATTGCCTGAGAACTCTCTTCTTCAAGATCCGATTCCTCTAATACAACCATTGGTAAGTCGACAGAAACGTCATTATACGTAAAAACCAATTCAACAGACCCAATGTTTCCAACTTCATTCTCATTCAATTGAAATTCCAGCTCTTTTGATTCATATCCATACCCGGTAAAAATTAATGTTCCAACTCCTACAGGAACATTTTCTAAAATAAATTCTCCTTTGCCATCGGTATTCGCTTCAATAGATGTTCCGTTTACCTGTACAGATATTCCTTCGACAGGTTTTGAGGTTTTGCTATCAATTAATTTACCCTGAACAGAACCAGTCTGAGCCAGAGATGAAAAAGCGAAAAACAACGAGAGAACAAAAAATAATGCAAGATGTCTCATATGTTTAGGTTAGTTAAATAGTTAGATTGTTTAATTTTCACAATATCTCAGGCTTAAAAAACAACCTTAATTTTAAGGTGAGGGAGGTAAAAATACACACTAAGTTTTTAACTTCCGAAAATTTTTCATACAATTACCAACAAATTATAAATCAATACTATGAAACAGAATAATATTACAATTAAGGCCTGTATTTTGGTGGTTTTTTCTTTTGCGATGTATGCATTCAATTTAACCGCTCAGGAAAAAAAATATAAAGTTGCTACTATTGCATTTTATAATCTGGAAAATTTATTTGACACATTAGATACTCCGGATAAAAATGATTTAGAATATACTCCTGAAGGATTAAAAAAATGGGATAGTAAAAAGTACATCTCAAAACAAGAAAACATGTCGAATGTAATTGCTCAAATAGGAGCTGATTTAACTAAAACAGCACCAGCAATTATTGGTGTTTCGGAAATAGAAAACCGATTAGTGCTTGAAGATCTAATAAAAATGACTGCTTTGAAAAATTACAACTATGAAATAGTGCATTATGAATCACCAGACAAAAGAGGTGTTGATGTTGGCTTATTGTATCAAGCATCGATGTTTAAAGTTACCAATACAAGATCGGCTACATTAAAAATTGAAGGCAGAGATGATTTTTTCACTCGTGATCAATTAGTTGTTTCAGGTATCCTGGATGGAGAAATGATTCATATAATTGTAAATCACTGGCCATCTCGGAGTGGAGGAGAAAAAAGAAGTTTGCCATTGAGAAATGCTGCTGCTGATTTAACCCGATCGATTGCAGATTCAATATTTGCTGAAGATGAAAATGCTAAAATTATTATTATGGGTGATTTAAATGATGACCCTATCAATGAAAGTTTACTTAAACATTTAAAAGCCAAGAAAGATGAAAAGAGTACCCATAAAGGAGAATTATATAATGCAACTTATCCATTATTTCAGAAGGGAATTGGTACTCTGGCATACAGGGATAAATGGAATTTATTTGATCAAATGGTAGTTTCATATGATTTACTTGGTGATGACAAAACAAGCTTTAAACTTTATAAAACACTAATTTTTGATAAGGACTTTATTAAAGAAGAAAGTGGTTCATTTAAAGGATATCCTAAACGCACACACGCCGGAGGAGTCTATAAAAATGGATACAGCGATCACTTTCCTGTTTATTTATATCTTATTAAAGAACTATAAATTTTATTTGCATTTTTGGAAAAGGGAATCGGATTAATGATTCCCTTTTTATTTTATCAACATTTTTTAAATACTCGTAAAAATATTTTGACAGATCATAAAAGAAATTGTAACTTCATGTAAATTTTAATTAATATTGAAATAAAAGATTTAAAAAATGGAAGTTAAAGGAACTGCTGTTAAATCAATAAAAGATTTTGTTGATAGCAAATATAAGGCTCAGTACAACAATTGGATTCAAACGATGCCGGAATCGTCGCAAACAATTATGAACAATGCGATATTTGCAAATAACTGGTATCCGATGAAAGATGCAGCAGTTGAACCAACCAAGGCAATCGCAAAAATGTTTTATAATAATGACATTAAGAAAGCTGCATTGGAGGCCGGACATTTTAGTGCAGAACAAGGATTAAAAGGTGTTTACAAGATTTTTGTACGAATTGCTTCACCCAATTATATCATGGAAAGAGCCGGCAGAGTTTTTACTTCTTATTATAGTCCTTCGGATATTAAAGTTTTAAATAAACACGACAATGGATTAACCTTGCATATCACAAAATTCCCTGAACCTGAAGAAGTTATTGAATATAGGATTGCAGGTTGGTGTGAAAGAGCTTTAGAGTTTACAAATTGTAAAAACGTAAAGGCTAATATCACTAAATCATTAAGAAATGGTGATGCGTTAACAGAAATTGTTATTACCTGGAATTAAATGTTGTTGATTTAAGTTATAATTTGATTTTTACTTGCTAAAAAAGATCAGCCATGGCTGATCTTTTTTGGTTTAATACCGTTAACATTTATTAAGGATCTGGTTTAAACTATGTAGGGCTGAAGCCCAACAATGTTAGTATTTCTAAAACCCCAGCCTTAAGGCTGGGGTTTTACATTCTACAATGCTATTTTAAACCAGAGCCTTAATTAAAACTGTACAATTATCCCGATTGATGGCAATACTGTGCCAGCTCCATCACTTACAATAGTTTTCATTAAATATCTTTCAGGATTTGAAGGATCTACAATAAAATCTCCATTTGCATCAGATTGGGGAATATATTTATCGGGCTCATCGGATTTGAAATTGTAAACATTCTGTATATCTAAATAAACCATTAAAGACCATTTATTATAAAAGAACTGCTTATCAATTCTTATGTCGAGCTGATGAAAAGGATCAAGGCGAACAGAATTTAATTGAGCATAATCTAAATATTCTCTACCACGAGCATTCCATGCAGATATTAAACTTGTTTTATCTGTATCAAAAGGAGTGTAAGGCGATCCGCCAACAAAACGCCATTTAAATCCAAGTTGCCAATTTCGCTTGAAATCGCGGGTTACCGTTAGGTTTAATAGATGTTTATTATCCCAGGATGTAGAAACATAATCAGATGTCAGGCTTAAATCTTTATTAAATCTTTTAAACTGGCTTCTAACCAAGGTATATGAGAGTACAATATTAAATCCCCATAAATCCCGGTCACGAGCCAATAGTTCAGCCCCATATGACTGTCCTTCGGCGATGGACAAGACTTCTTCGTCGCCAAACGTGCCATAGTCGGTGCCCTTATTTGCTAATGAAACAGAATCATTTACAGAAAAAGGATAATCTCGATAAAATTTATAAAATCCTTCCAAAGAAATTACACTTTGATTGTTAGGCAAATATTCAAGTCCGGCAACTAACTGATCAACCGAAATGTATTTTAATCCATTATCTTTATTCAGCAAATCGCCTGCAATGTTACTGAATCCGAGTGTGGTATATGCAGGCAATTGATAGTAACGACCTGCATTAAAGTTAAGCGAAAAATCAGGTTTTATTTTGTAAGAAGCTGAAATTCTGGGAGAAAACTGATCAATTAGATTTGTCATACTTGACGAATAACTATTGGCATCTGCACGCACACCTAGTGAAAGTGCTAATTTATTTTGAAAGTACTCCTTGCTTATTTGTCCAAATACCGACCACTTCCACAGATTTAAATCTGTACTATAATCTACAATGAAAGGATCAGTACCCACAAACTCTTTTCGGAAGGTGCTATTTGTATATTGTGCATATTCAATTCCTGCTCCTACATTAATCTTAAATCCATTATCAGTTCTTGTTGTATTCTCATACCTAAATTTATTTTCGGCTTCGGTTGATACATAATCAAAGGTTTTTAATGAATCAACTTCGATATTATCCTGAAATTTATACGAGGTATTATTTAAGAAACTCCGGCTTATAACCCAGGTGTCGTAGCTTTTCTCTTTGTAATGTTTAAACACAGCCCCTAGTGTATAACTCCACTGTTCATTTACAGGTAAATAATTTAAAATGTATTGTTGATCTTCGGTTTCATTCGCTTTTAAATTCAAATCGAACTGATCAAGTGCTCCTAATCCAATTAATGTTAACTCGTTTTTTTCATTAAACCGGGTTTTCGTTTTAAACTGGATATCGTTATAAGTTGGAAGAAAAGGCAACTGTAAAGCAGAAAATAAAAGTTGCAAATATGACCGCCGAGCTGAAAATATGAAAGTTGATTTTTCTCCAATTGGTCCGTCTAAAATCAGTGCAACTTCTGATGCTCCCAGGGTTCCCTGTACTTCAAGCTTTTCAGAGTTTCCATCTTTTTGCTTAAATTCTAATACTGAGCTTAGTGCATCACCACGATTTGCCGGGAATGCTCCTGAGTAAAAGTTTACTTCGCGAATAAAATCAACATTAATAATTCCAACCGGGCCACCAGAAGCACCTTGAGTGGCAAAATGGTTAATATTTGGAATCTCAACATCATCTAGGTAAAATGAGTTTTCGCTTGGTCCACCACCACGCACAATAACATCATTTCGTTGAACCGGAGTAGAAGCTACACCCGGGAAAGATTGAATTACCTTGGAAATATCACGATTCGCCCCGGGACTTCTTTCGATATCCTGAACCCCAATAACACGCAGTGAAACAGGACTTTCTTCTGTTTTTCTGAAAGGCGAAGGTTTAACAACAACTTCTTCCAAAGCAATACTAGTCTCAATTAAAGGAATATCAATATTAACCAGTTTTGCGTTGGTTACCATCATATCCGGAGAAACATAGGTTTCAAAACCCACTGCCGAAACCTGTAGTTTTATGAATCCAGGCTTTACTCCCACGAATTTAAACTCTCCCTCAAAATTAGATGCAACACCAATATTGGTTTGAAAAAGAACCACATTTGCAAACGGAACAGGTTCGTTGTTCTTTGCATTATAAATCCGTCCCTGAATAATTCCATTATCAGATCGTTGAGCAAATGCGAGGTTTAAACTATAAAAAAACAATATGGTAAGACTTAACTTTTTAATCATTCTTCTTGTTTTGAGATTATGTGTTTTTTTTAAACAAAAAGAACAGGTAAAAGTTCGCAGAAGTTTAAAAACTAAGCTTTGAAAAAATCTAATTCATTGCTTAAGTCAACGAAATCATATTTTTCAGATAACTCACGAATTTTTTTCAACTGATTTTCTCTAAATTTTCTGTGGCTATCTGTATTTGGATTAAATGGCCGATGATTTTTAGCTAAAAGGATCTTTTCAATTTCGCTTGTAATTTCTATCGTATCTTTTTCAAAATAAGTTTTGGAAAATTGCTCCCAAATATAATCAACAGCAAGTTTTGAAGGATGCAACATATCGTCGGCATAGAAGCGGTAATCTCGTAAATCATCCATCATAATTTCATAAGCAGGAAAATATTCTATATTATCAAAAATCTTTTTTAACTGATGGATAGCTAATAACAATGTTGATTTACTTAACTGATTTTCAACAGCTCCATCTTTCCAATGACGAACAGGACTAACAGTAAATATTATTTTTAAATCACTATTAAATTCTTCTAATCTGTTAATCAATTTTGCCCAATTCACAAAAATGTCTTCAACTCCGAGCTTAAACCTTCTAAATTCTTTGGCCGGTATTTTTTGACAGTTTGAAACTACCTTCCCAAATTTAATGTATTCGTAAACCCACGCTGTACCAAAAGTAATAACCAGATATTTTGTGTTTTGTAAATGTTTGCGAGCCAGGTTAACTGTACCATTTATTTTTTCTAAGCAAGCTTGTTTATCTGTATCAGAAAACTCAGTATCGTGATAAAAACTAAACCATTGATCGTTGAAAAAACTCAAGTCATTTTCATTAAAATTCCTGTGATCCAATAAAATTTCCAAGCCATGTCGGACAGAAACAGGATTGTAGAGAACTCCAAAGGCATTAACATTTACAGGAAACTTTAATTCTTTTAATCTGTTTCCTATATTCTCAGTAAAACAAGAACCTAAAAACAAACCGGGTGTTTGGTAAGTTATTTTGTTTTTGGATGGTTCTGGTTGTATGGTTGTGCGAAAGTTTTTCATTTTAAACAAGCTATTAGCTGTTAGCTTTTAGCTTCCAGCTTATTCATAAAACCATAAATCATCATTTGCTCTTCATCTAACATTTTAAATAAATTAGATAATTCATCTTTTGCAGCATAGTTAAGAGTTTCTATTATAATTGTTTGTGTTTCTACTTCAAATGAAGAACCAAGAGCTATCTCAAGAAACCTATAATAGTCCTTTTCACTTCTTCTGGAACTTCCTTCGGCAATATTAGACGGAATGGATATAGCAGCTCTTGTTAATTGAGAATAAAGTCCATATTTCTCTTTGTCGGGTAAAAAGGAAGCTATTCTATATACTTCCTTTACTATTTCTATTCCTTTTTCCCAGATTTTTAACTTTTTAAAATTCTTCATTGCTTAAGATTATATGTTTTGACTTGCAGCTAAAAGCTAACAGCTAATAGCTTTTTCTCTATCCAATTACTTACAAACTCAAAAATTTCATCTTTTCCCAACTCGTTATGTAACTCATGGTACATTCCTTCCCACTCTTTGTAAGTTATATCTTTATTTAATTCTTTTGCTTTTTCGTAAAAATCCTTGCTTGCCTCGTAAGATGTAATATTATCCTTGTTGCCATGTTGAATTAAAACAGGAATATTTAATTTTTCAGCATTTTCAAGCACCCAGTGTCCGGCATTATAAATTTCAAAAAACATACGTGCAGAGATTTTTTCATGCACTAATGGATCCTTAATATAAGCATCAACAACTTGTTTATCGTGTGAAAGCGATTTTACTTCAAGATTTGAATTCTGAGTAAATTTAGGATAAAGCTTATTCATTACTCTTGCCAGAACCAACATCAAAGCAGAAGGATCAAAAGACAGTTTGTACCATGGTGAAGAAATTACAGCTCCTACAAAATCATTTTCTCTTTTTAAAATATAATTGGTGACAATGTTCCCCCCTAAACTATGCCCATAAATAAATTGCGGCAATTTTGGATGAAGCTTTTTTGATTCTTTAACTAGTACCTCAATATCGTCCAAAAAATCATCAAATTTATGAATATGCCCTCGACGTCCGTCGGATTTTCCATGTCCCCGATAATCAATTGCATGAATAAGAAAACCTTTTTCGGCAAAACGCATTGCCCAATGATCATATCGCTCGCTGTATTCTCCAAAACCATGCACTAAATTTATGATAGCTTTTGGGGTTTCTTTTGGCTCCCATATATATCCTGAAAGTTTCATTCCATCAAATGAAGCATATGCGGTTGATTTGTAATTCATAATTGTTTAGCTTAGTATAAAATTCCTATCAAATTTACTGATATTATGCAACAAATCATACAAATATCAACTGATAAACAGAATGGTTTATATGACATAACCTCTCAAATTGAAAAGATCGTTGCAGAAAGCAATATTAACACTGGAATAGTAAATATTTATGTACAAGGAGCAACTGCTGCAATTATGATTCAGGAAAACTGGGATGATTCTGTTCAAAATGATGTAATAAATTTATTAAAAAAATTAATTCCTTCAGGAGTCTGGTTGCACGACGCACAAGACAATAATGGTGATGCACACCTTAAAGCAGGGATTATTGGACCAAGCGAATGTATTCCAATAATAGATGGTAAAATGGGTTTGTCGACCTGGCAAAATATATTTCTTTGTGAATTTGATGGCCCCAGGAGTAAAAGAAATATTGTAATTTCAATTCTTTCTGATTAATTTCGTTCATCGATGATTGAACAATTTAAAATTCGGGTTGTATTAAAACATTGTTAAATTTTAAAAAAAGAAAATGATTAAAAAAATCACTTTATTTATCACTTTGGTATTTTTATCAAACATGTTATTGCAAGCTCAGGAAGAGGTTGATACAACTAAAGCATGGAAGTTTAATGGATTTACTTCCATCAACTTTTCGCAAGTTTCGTTAACAAATTGGGCTGCAGGAGGTGAGAACTCTTATGCTTTTAACGGATTATTGAATTTATCATCAATTTATTCGAAAGACAAAAACGATTGGGGAAATACTCTGGAAATAGGATATGGAATCCAAAAACAAGGCAATCAGGACTTGCAAAAAACAGATGATCATATTGATTTTCAATCGAAATATGGCCGTAAAATATCCAAGTCATTTTTTATTAGTGCCATGTTAAACTTTAAAACTCAAATGACCGAAGGGAAAAAATATGAAGCCGATACCAGCTATGTTATTTCTAACTTTCTTGCTCCGGGCTATTTGCAAGGTGCTATAGGTATGGAATATAAGCCCAACGAAACTTTCTATGCAGTAATTTCGCCAATAACAGGGAAATTAACCATGGTAATGGACGATACTTTATCGGCCCGAGGTTCTTTTGGTGTTGATCCCGGTTCGAAAACACGGATGGAACTTGGAGGTTCTGTAAGTATTGGAGTTAATAAGGAAATCATGAAGAATGTAACGTTCAATTCTACGCTGGGGTTATTTACCAATTATTTAGAAAATCCCCAAAACATTGATGTTGACTGGAAAGTTTTAATCAATATGAAAATCAATAACTACTTATCAGCTAATTTGAATACAAATCTTATTTATGATGATGATATAAAAACATCGGATGAAAATGGGAATCCCAAAGGAGCAAAAGTTCAGTTCAAAGAAGTATTTGGAGTAGGCTTAACGTATAAATTTTAAAGATATTGGCTTTTAACTATGCGCCTTTAGCTATTAGCTAAGGGCTTTTTTATAAAATCAATGTTTCGTTTTAAACCTTCAAATTTTGTGCGTTCTATTGGCGAGTTTTTAAACAACTTTTTAAAGTTTAGTTTATCGATATTCTGCCAATCATCTTTTGTCAGGTTCTTTAGTTGTTTGGTAATTTTAAATTGGGGTTCGGAATGAGGTTTTCTATTGGTATTCCATGGACAAACATCCTGGCAGATATCACATCCAAAAATCCAGTCGTTCCATTTACCTTTAAATTCAAATGGAATTTCACCTTTTTTTTCGATCGTTAAGTACGAAATGCATTTTCGGGCATCTAACTGATATGGTGTTAAAGCATTTGTGGGACAAGCATCAATACATCTTGTACATGTTCCGCAATAATCTTTTCCCAGATAGCTATCGGGAGAAGTATCGTACCCGAGTTCAATATCAACAATCAATTCACCAATAAAAAAGAATGATCCAAATTCTTTGGATATCAGATTTGTATTCTTGCCAATCCATCCCAGACCTGATTTTGCAGCCCAAACCTTATCCATTACAGGAGCTGAATCAACGAATGCGCGACCGGAAACATTTTTAATTTCTTTATTGATAAATTCAAGTAAAATTTGGAGTTTTTCTTTTACAACAAAATGATAATCTTTACCATAGGCGTATTTAGAGATCTTATAGGAATCTTCTATTTGTTGCTCTTCCGGGGAGTAATTCAATAAAACTGAAATAACTGATTTTGCTCCTTCAACTAATTTTCCTGGATCTGTTCGTTTCTCAAAATTGTTTTCCATGTATTGCATTTCGCCCTGGAAACCATTTACTAACCATTCTTTTAATTGTTTTGATTCCTTTTCCAGAAAATTTGCTTTAGAAAATCCTATTGCCGAAAAACCCAATTCAAGAGCTTTTTGTCTTATTTTATTAGTATTTGAGCGAATTATATCCATCGTAATTTAACCACTAAGGCACTAAGCACAGGAAGAAAAACTAAGTTACACAAAAATAACTTGAAATCTGAAACCTGAAACTTGTTTTAGATTCGAACAAGCCTATCAATTCTATAAGAAATCTTAAAAGGCAACGTTAGAGTAACCCCAAATCCAACATCGCTTCTTCACTCATGAGACTTTTATCCCAGGGTGGATCAAAAACGAGGTTGATTTTTGCTTCTTTAACTCCTTCAATTGCATTTGTTTTTTCATGAACCTCACTGAGTAATTGATCAGCCATTGGGCAGTTTGGTGCTGTTAAAGTCATTTTTACTTCAACTTTATTTTCCTCATCTACATCAATAGCATATATCAAACCCAGATCGTATATGTTCACTGGTATTTCAGGGTCGTAAATCTCTTTTAGGGTTTTTACTATTTCGGCTTCTAAAGCCATATAATCATATTGTTCCATAATGCCCCTCCTTAACTTCCTAATTTAGCATGATAAGCCATAGCATACAATTTCATTTGTTTAACCATGGCTAATAATCCATTCGAACGAGTAGGTGAAAGATTTTGCTGCAGACCGATTTTATCTAAAAAATAGAGTTCATTATTCAGAATATCTGCAGGTTTTTGTCCATTTAACACCCGTACTAAAAGAGCTGCAATACCTTTTGTAATTATAGCATCGCTATCGGCATAAAACTTTATTACTTCGCCATCCAAATCAGCAAAAAGCCATACTTTTGACTGGCATCCTTCAATTAAATATTGTTGAGTTTTATGTTTTGGATCAATTGCAGGGAGATCTTTACTTAGTTCAATCAGATAATTGTATTTATCCATCCAATCGTCAAAGATTGAAAACTCCTCAATAATTTCGTCTTGTTGTTCGTTTAATGTCATTTTTTATTTCTTTTTTTTGCAAAGACGTAAAGTCGCTAAGAATGTTTAAAATACAAAATTAACCAAACATTTGTTTAACTGTCAAAATTGCTTCGTACAATTTGTCAATTTCCTCTTTGGTATTATAAAACGAAAAAGATGCCCGAATTGTTCCTTCTACATTTAACCGATCCATCAAAGGCTCGGCACAATGATGACCTGTACGCACTGCTATTCCCATTTTATCGATTACCATTCCTGCATCAAAATGATGAATATTTTCGAGAATAAAAGAAATTACGCTAACCTTATTTTCTGAAGTTCCAATAACCTTTAAGCCATCAATTGATTGTAACTTTTTGGTACCATAGTCCAATAATTCTTTTTCATAAGATGCAATATTTTCAAGTCCAAGTTGCTGAATATAATATATAGCTGTTGCAAGTCCGATTGCTGAAACATAATTTGGAGTTCCAGCTTCGAATTTAAATGGTAATTCGTTGAAAGTAGTTTTCCCGAACGTAACTTTTTTAATCATCTCACCACCAGTCATGAAAGGCGGCATTTCATTCAACCACTTTTCTTTTCCGTAAAGTACACCAATTCCATTTGGACCATAAACCTTGTGTCCTGAAAAAACATAAAAATCGCAATCCAACTCCTGAACATCGATCTTTCCGTGTTGTACACTTTGTGCGCCATCAATTAGTACCGGAATATTTGTTTGATGTGCAATATCAATCATTGTTTTAACATCATTAACTGTCCCCAGTGCGTTTGAAACTTGATTTACTGCTACAATTTTCGTTTTTGGTGAAATCAGTTTTTTATATTCATCTAATAACAATTCTCCCTTTTCATTTATTGGAATGACTTTGAGAATTGCTTTTTTTCGTTCGCAAAGCATTTGCCAGGGAACAATATTCGCATGGTGCTCAAGGGTAGAAATGATAATTTCATCACCTTCGTTTACATATTTTTCGCCGAAAGAGAATGCAATTGTATTGATTGATTCAGTTGTTCCGCTTGTAAAAATTACTTCATGATCATAGGATGCTTTAATAAATTTCTGCACAACTTTTCTGGCGTCTTCATATCGCTGGGTTAACTGTTCGCTCAGATAATGTACTCCACGATGAATATTGCTATTCTCGTGTGAATATATTTTTATTTCCTCATTAATTACACACAGGGGTTTTTGAGTAGTTGCTCCATTATCGAAGTAAACCAAGGGTTTATTATAAACCTGTTGGTTTAGAATTGGGAAATCTTTTCGTATTTTTTGAATATCTAAATTTGGCATTTTTATTTATTTTAGATTCCTCGTTTACAACTCGGAATTAATTCGACTAAATGATTTTGCAAACAAAATCAAAGTCTCATTAACAGCAATGCATCTGGCAAGAGTTACATCTCGATAACTCGCCTCGCAGACGTTTGTCAACTAAATCCTGAATACGATCTTGTAATGCAGGAACCTGAATCGCTTTAATTACATCATTAGCAAAAGCATACATCAATAATAATTTCGCTTCTTTTTTTGGAATTCCTCGAGCCCGCAAATAAAACATTGCATCTTCGTCCAATTGACCAACCGTTGCTCCATGACTACATTTTACATCATCTGCATATATTTCAAGCTGAGGCTTTGTATTGATATCGGCATCATCTGTAAGTAAAATATTGTTATTTGCCTGAAATGCCTTTGTTTTTTGTGCATCTTTTCTAACGAGTACTTTTCCGTTAAATGCACCTGTTGCAAAATCATCTAAAACGCCCTTAAATAACTGATTACTTATACAATTAGGAAAAGCGTGGTCCATAAAAACATAATTATCAATATGTTGTCCTTTATCTGTTAAGTAAAGTCCGTAAGTGTTGTTTTCACAGCCCTCACCATTTAGCAACACATGTACGTTGTTTCTGACCAGCCCTCCATGTAGCGTAATTGTATTTGCATTAACCCGACTATCTCTTTCCTGATGGAAATATAAATGAGAAACTTGTTTTGATCCGTTATGCTCGTTTTGCATTCTAGAATAATCGAAACCAGCATTTTGTCCAACAAAAATTTCAGATACTGAATTTGTCAGAAAGTTTGGGGTTGATAAGGTGTGATCACAAACAACAACAGAGGCCTGACTTCCTTCTTCTAATATAAATAGATTCCTGTGTTGTGTAAAACCCTCTTCCTCATCCATTAACAAATTAATAATCTGAATCGGTTTTTCGATTAAAACATCCTTGGGAACGTATAAGAAAATACCATCTTTAACAAAGGCTGTATTTAATGCAACCATTCCTTCCTTCTCCATGTCAGCATATTGGGCAAAATGCTTTTTTACCAAATCTGGATATAATTCTGCCGCTTTTTGGAAACTTCCAATAATTGCTCCTCCAGGTAATTCAGTAATCAAATTTTCCCGATCATAATACCATCCATTTAAAAGAAGTATAACCTTTGTATTAATTTCAGGAACATCACATCTAAAAATATCGTTGATCTGAAATTTAATGTTCTTTGGCGACAAATACATTTTATAGCCATTATCAAACTCTTTATTCAGATCTGTATATTTATAATTTTCATTCTTTTTATCGGGGATACCAATATTTTTAAATAGCTCAAATGCTTTCTGTCTGGCAATATTAATATATTCAGGGGCATCGTTTTTTAGTGTATCAATGTTATCCTGATATATTTCAATAAATTTCTGCTTTGATTCTATTTTAACTGCTTCTAAGCTCATATGTTTGCTTTTAAAATTCCGACAATAAGCATTAATTACCTATTTATCAGAATCATTCTTTAACCAATCATAACCCTTTTCTTCTAGTTCGAAGGCTAATTCTTTTCCTCCGGATTTAATTATTTTTCCATTATTAAGTACATGAACATAGTCTGGAATTATGTAATCCAACAATCGTTGGTAATGAGTGATAACAATTGTTGCATTTTCTGCAGTTTTTAACTTATTAACACCATTTGCAACAATTCTCAATGCATCAATATCCAGACCTGAGTCTGTTTCGTCAAGAATTGATAGCTTAGGTTCAAGCATAGCCATCTGGAAAATCTCATTTCTTTTCTTTTCTCCACCAGAAAACCCTTCGTTTACAGATCTGTTTGCTAATGCAGCATCTAACTCAACCAATTCTTTCTTTTCACGCATTAATTTAAGAAAGTCTGAAGATGATATTGGATCTAAGCCTTTGTGTTTTCTCTGTTCATTTACAGCAGTCTTCATAAAGTTAACCATACTTACCCCCGGTATTTCTATTGGATACTGAAATCCAAGAAATATGCCTTCACTAGCACGTTCTTCGGGAGACATCTCCAAAAGGTCTTTTCCAAAATAACTAACCTTTCCTTCTGTAACCTGAAAAATTTCTCTGCCTGCAAGTACAGATGCCAAGGTACTCTTGCCGGAACCGTTTGGACCCATAATAGCATGTACTTCACCTGCTTTTACTTCAAGGTTAATTCCTTTCAGAATTTCTTTTCCTTCAACGCTTGCTCGTAAATTCTTTATTAATAACATCTTATATCTTTTTTCTATTTTAAAATCTTTAACCCTTTAACATTTTATCCTACACTTCCTTCCAAACTAATTTGAAGAAGTTTCTGTGCTTCAACAGCAAATTCCATAGGTAATTTATTTAAAACTTCTTTAGCATAACCATTTACTATTAGGCCAATTGCATCTTCCGTTTTAATACCACGTTGATTACAATAAAATATTTGATCTTCACCAATTTTTGAAGTTGTCGCTTCGTGCTCTACAATTGAATCCTTATTATCTACCTCAATATACGGATAAGTATGTGCACCGCACTTATCTCCTAACAACAAACTGTCGCATTGAGAAAAATTACGTGCATTTGTAGCGTTTTTAACTACCTTAACTAATCCACGGTAACTATTATTACTAAATCCTGCAGAAATACCCTTTGATACAATTATGCTTTTTGTGTTTTTACCAATATGAATCATTTTTGTTCCGGTATCGGCCTGTTGATGGTTATTGGTCACTGCAACAGAATAAAATTCTCCTATGGAATTATTTCCTAGTAATATACAACTTGGGTATTTCCAGGTAATTGCAGAACCCGTTTCAACTTGTGTCCATGAAATTTTAGAGTTTTCACCTGCACATTTGCCTCGTTTAGTTACAAAATTATAAATTCCTCCCTTTCCATTTTTATCACCTGGATACCAATTTTGTACTGTTGAATATTTTACTTCGGCATTTCTGTTTGCAACAATTTCAACTATTGCAGCATGTAGTTGGTTTTCATCTCTACGAGGAGCAGTACAACCTTCCAAATAACTTACATATGAATCATCTTCGGCAACAATTAATGTTCTTTCAAACTGACCTGTATTTGCTGCATTGATCCTAAAATAAGTTGATAATTCCATAGGACATCGAACACTTTTAGGAATAAAACAAAATGAGCCATCACTAAATACAGCTGAATTTAATGACGCAAAATAATTGTCGGTATAAGGAACCACTGATCCCATATATTTCTTAACCAAATCAGGATGCTCCTGAACAGCTTCGCTAAACGAACAAAAAATAATTCCTAACTCGGCTAGATTTTCTTTAAATGTTGTTTTTACCGAAACGCTGTCCATTACGGCATCTACAGCAACACCCGACAAATGTTTCTGTTCATCTAATGGTATTCCAAGCTTATCAAAAGTTGCTCTTAATTCAGGATCCACGTCATCCAAACTATCAAGCAAAACCTTTTGCTTTGGAGCTGAATAATAAATAATATCCTGATAATTAATTTTAGGTACAATCAAATGAGCCCATTGTGGCATTTTCATTGTTTGCCAATGACGAAATGCTTTAAGTCTGAACTCCAACATAAATTCCGGCTCATTCTTTTTCTGAGAAATCAACCTCACAACATCCTCGTTTAAACCCTTTGGAATAGATTCACTCTCAATATCCGATACAAATCCGTACTTATATTCTCCTTGTGTAACTTCGTTTAATATTTTATCTTGATCTTTTTCCATAACTTTGCAAAATCTATGTAAAATTAAGCACTACGTTTAAATAGATTAAATCTAAATTAGGTGCAAATATATTTAAAATATAACAAGAAATAAAGCCTGATTGTTTAATCTTTTTTTTTAATGATATATATCAATTTTTAATATGAGTACAAATAAACAAAAAACCACAGACATATCTGAACTAGGAGAATTCGGACTAATTAATCGCATCACAAAAGATATAAGAATTAATCATAAAAATACCTTAAAAGGAGTTGGAGACGATGCTGCTGTTATAGATTATGGTAACACTTGCGCTCTTGTTACAACAGATCTTTTAGTTGAAGGAATTCATTTTAATTTAATTTATACTCCACTAAAACATTTGGGATATAAAGCTGTTGTTGTTAATTTATCGGATGTTTATGCGATGAATGCTACGCCAAAACAAATCACAGTTTCAATTGCAATTTCGGCAAAATTCACAGTTGAACATATTGAAGAACTTTATGAAGGAATTTATTTGGCCTGTGAGCATTATAAGGTTGATTTGATTGGTGGCGACACATCTTCATCATTAACGGGATTGGCAATAAGTATAACCGCTATTGGTGAAGCAAAGAAGGAGAATATTACATACAGAAGTACTGCAAAGAAAAATGACATTCTTTGTGTAACAGGGAACTTAGGGGCAGCATATATGGGATTACAATTATTAGAGAGAGAAAAAGAGATTTTCAAAACAAATCCAACTTCTCGGCCAAGTTTGGAAGGGTACGATTACATACTTCAACGTCAACTAAAACCTGAAGCCAGAAAAGATATGATGGAATTATTTAAAGAAATCAATATTAAACCTACATCGATGATTGATATTTCGGATGGATTATCGTCGGAGATCATGCATATCTGCAAGGATTCGAATGTTGGATGTAAAATTTTTCAGGATAAGATCCCTATTGATGAAAACACAGCACAAATGGCTGATGAATTTAATATTGAACCTCTTATTGCTGCTTTAAATGGTGGTGAAGATTATGAGTTACTTTTCACTATTGATATTAAAGATCTTGATAAAATTAAAGACCAGCCAATGATTCATGCCATTGGTCATATTGCTGACAAAGAACTCGGGACAGTTATGATCAGCAACAGTGGACAAAGCATAGAATTAAAAGCCCAAGGCTGGAACCAGATGAATAAACAATAAGTTAAAGTGAGTACCCTCATTTAATATTATTTTAAACACTATCGTATTTTATTCCTAATCTGATTACTGATTTTCTTCATTTACCTCACCCCATGGGAAGAAAAACAAATAACGCATAAATTAAATGGTATTAACTCATTTATATTACAAAGAGGTTATTTAGGTAGAAAATCCGATACTTATACTTATTTTATACTTGATACTGAATAAATAAAACCATCTGCACTTCCAAAATATATTATGCCTTCTTGTACAATAGGAGAAGACAAAATAGCTCCATAATTTTCAAACATTTGTTCATAAAATTTTACATAATTTTCGAAATTACGTACATCCATTTTAGAACCTAATGCTTTGTATTCTTCTGCAACCAATTCTCCTTTTTCATTATAAACGCCTAAGGTGTCATTTAAAACACCATGGGTTTTAAATTCCCAAACAATCTTTTGATTTTGTATATCTATCCCGTATAGTCGCCCATTTGCCGACCCAATATACGCCATTTGACTATCAATAGCAGGACTGGAAAAAGTGTATGAATTGGTTTTTAACCTATAATCAATGTTACCTGAGTTTTTATCAATTGCATAAAAACTAAATCCATCTGAAGATCCACAGTAAAGTTTTTCTCCCACCGCAAAAGAAGATGGCATCCATGACTGTTCGAAATTTTTATTTGTCCATAAAGTATCACCAGAATTTATATCAAAACAATAAATATTTGCATCCCTTGAGCCAAGGTAAACCCGGTCTCCTTCAATCGCGGGTGAAGCCTGCACTCCCAACCAAACATAATATGTTGTGTCTTTACCTGTTTGATATGACCATAATTCGTGACCAGCATTAATGTCAAGACAATACATTTTACTATCGAAACTACCAAATAATATTTTATTGTCTTTAATTGCAGGCGATGAATGAACCGAACCTTCAGTTGCAAAACTCCAAATCTCTTTTCCGGTATTTAAATCAACAGAATAAAACTTTTTTCCGCAACCAAATAAAATTGAATTATCACTAATTACCGGAGAAGACTGGTAAAAGTCCCAAAAATCCTTAACTAATCTATTAGGATCAAAGTAGTCCTTTATGACATGTCCGTTTTCTCCATCAGTCTTAAATTTCCATGCTAATTTTCCATTCTTTTTATTTAGCTTATATAAGTATCCATCGTAACTTAAGAAGTAAGTGTATTTCTCCTTTATAATTGCAGTCGAATTAATTGATCCTCGGGTTTTAAATCGCCAGTTTTCTTTTCCTGTTATTTTATTTAGCGAATAAAAAGCAGAATCAGTGCTTCCAACATACACACTTTTTTCATCGGATACTAATGAAGCATAAATCCCACCATTTGTTTTAAATTTCCACAATTCTTTAGGTTCATTTAATACTGATGTTGAATTATAAAATCCTGTGTTACTATCATCATTTCTAAATTTGTCATTTTCATACTTATCACATGATACGAATAAAATAAAAATAAATCCTGCTACATAAATAATTGATCTCATTTTTTTGTCTGTTAAATTAAAAACCAAATCTAGGATAAAGTAAGTAAATTTAACCCTATCGTGACAGGGTATTTTATATTTTATTTATCTTAAACAAAACCCCTGTTATTATGAAAAAATTCAATCCTTTCATTTTTGCACAATTATTTTTTCTTATCCCAATAATTACTCTTTCACAAAATGTTAATCAATCAGAAATTGAAATGCTTATAAATAAGTATCGACAAACCGAGGGCCCATATCAATCGAAAAAAATAATTAAAGATTTAAATCAATCAGGAGTTGATTATGATATTCTTTTAGTGAATATAAAGGATAATATTAATTATTCTTCCGATGTAAAAAAAGCTTATATAGAATGGAGGTATGCGATTGACTCTATTGAATACCTCACTATTCTTTTTGTGCCAAACAATTATTCTCCCGAGAAAAAATATCCCGTTTCTTTTATCTTACATGGTGCAGCAACAACATTTAATACTGAAGTAGTAAAACTTTATGTAAACAAAGATTCATATAATTGTGATACTTTAGATAGAATTGTTGTTTACCCGGGATGTTGGGTTATGTGTCCATGGTGGCGTGAGCGACAAACTAAAAATCTAGATTACTTACTTAATAAAATAAAACAGAACTATAATGTAGATGAAAACAACATCCACTTATCAGGAATTTCTGATGGAGGAACCGGAATTATCTATCAGGCTAATTTAAATGTAACCCCCTGGGCAAGTTTTCGTTCATATATCAGTAATCCGGGAGCAATGAGCCGGTTAAGTGATAAAACTACGTTTATAAAAAACCTTGGAAATCGCCCTTTTTTATTTATCTCATCGGAAAAAGACGAATTATTTCCACCAAGTCTAATGGATTCTTTTCTTGAAAAGATGAAACAAGCAAATAATTCATATCAATATATTCTTGCTCCAGGATATAAACATGAAATATCGTGGATGCCACTATACAGAGATACAATTTTACATTTTTATCAAAATAATCCCAGAACTCCATATCCAACAACGCTTTTTTGGCAAACCGATAATCCGAAATATGGAAGAAACCACTGGGTAATTATTGACAAACTTTTATATAAGGATAAACAAAACCTTGAGAAATATCCTGTAATTAAACCTGTAAATAAAGATATTGATTCTTTTTCTGCCATTATTGAAGTTAAAAGAACTGAAAATACAATTCATGTAAAAACAATCAATGTTAAGCAATATACATTACTTCTTTCGTCTGAACAATTTAATTTTGAAAAAGAAATTCAGGTTTATACCAATGGGGCTCTTACATTCCAGGGTATTGTAACTAAAGATATTGAAACCTTATTAAAATGGTATAAAAAGGATCTTGACCGGACAATGCTTTTTGGTGCTGAATTAACAATAAAAATGTAATTGTACCTTATTGGAATTTCTTTTTCAAAAACCAAATGTCTTGTAAAGAAAGATTTAGATTTATGGAATAAAAGTTTTCCTGAATCAGTCCTTTGTTTAAAGTTCCGTTTTTTCCTATTTCAAAAGCAATATTAACCATACTAAGGTTTCTTTTAACTGGAATTCCAAAGCCTAAAGTTAAAGCCATTGAATTAATTGATTGATTATCAATCGTAAGGTATGATCTATTATAATAACCTCCTATACGATAATACCAGTTTTTTAAGAACACATCACCATATCTACCTTCAGGGGTAATTTCAAAGCCCACGGATAACTTGTGGCTGTTCTTTGTTTTTAAATTTGTATTAGTAAACTCTGCGTCAGACCATTCATTCATTAAATAATCTAGAGCAAGTGTATATTTTTCCTTTTTAGAAAATGAAAAACCTAACCCGAATTTTCTGGGAATTAAATAATCATCTTCTAATTCAACGTCTTCATCCGAATATAATAAATTCCCATCATAATCATAAATACTTTTATCGTTTGAACTGTTCATTTGCTTTTTGTTTCCCCAAATGGCTCCTATAACCCAATTGTATTTTTGTGTAGGAAAAGAAACCTGAATACCATAGTCTAAATAAAGCCCATTCACATTTTTACCATTATGAATAGTATAATCAGTATAAGATCTACTTAAAGATATTTCCTCATCTTCTTCAATTAACCCAAATAAATAAGATAAATTTACTCCAAAAGAGATGTTTTTTGATAAGCTAAAGGAGTTACCCAAGTAAATCTGATTAATCCCTCCAGATCCTGAATAAGTATCATCAAAAACAGTATTGTCATTTTCCATATTACTTATGGTCGTAATTTCATATCCCACGCTACTAAATGGTGCTAGTCCAAAGCTAACACCCCACCATTCTTTAGCCCTGAATCCTAAAGAGAAATAACAAAGGTTGCCAACTACCTGATCTTGTGAACTGGCATCTGAAGAAAACATTGAATATTCACCCATAATTCCAATCTCGTAAATAAAAAACAAGCTGTCAATGGTATTATATGAAGCGGGGTTTATACTATTTAATCCTGTAACTGATTTTAATGCAATTCCCGTACCTCCCATAGCAGCATTCAAACTGGAACCCTTTGGATTTATCTCTCCGATTCCAAATATGGAATATGGCGAGCTCGTGAGGTTTTGTGAGAAATTTAGTTTTGGTATAGACACAATTAAGAGTAAAATCAAAGTATGTTTTAGTTTCATTTGATATCAAATTATAATTCTAGTTTTTTAAATACTTTATTTTTAAAACAGGTCTGTTTTTATAGTTACCATTCCCGGATAAAATCATTCTATCAACAGTTGTGTTGAAGTCAGGAGAGTTCAATGTAATAAATAGTCCTGTACTATTGTCAAAGTAATCATCCTCTAATTCTTCTTTTATAAATTCTGTTATATCAAAAGAATAATAAGTCTCTGTCTTGTATAGTTCATCCATATTAAATTCAGCAACTTCTGCATTTCCACTTTCATCGACATTTAAGGCTACATACTCATTATAAGCATTCGTTTTATAATAAATTAAATCGGGGAATCCTGTATCGTAACACTCTTGAGTTGGTTTTAAAATTAATTCAACCTTCAGAATTAATTCATTTTCATCAAATATTCGAGTATTAAAATATGGAAATCGAACTTTCGTGATTATCCCAGTTCCACCCTGTATATATGATTTATTATCCGTTAAATCCGAACGGAGGTCTACCTTCTGAGTTAATAAATTACTTAATAGTGTATTTGTGCGGTCGCCAGATAATTGGTTGAATTGATATAAGGCACTAGTATGATTAAATTCGTTAACTATTTCCTCTACTTCATTTTCTATTCTACTTGTATATAATCTCATTTTAACATTTTCGCTATCAAAACCAATAATTGAGTTGCATTGAAATTCATCTGAACTAATTGCTATTCCATGAAAATATTTTTCGAATTCCACTGTTGAGGAAACTTCAAGGGCGCTTGCTTTCAATTTATTTGTAATATCTAATCCTAAATTATTGCTTAACCGGATCTCAACAATAGTGTCCCGATTGGGTCGGGGGTAAAATGAGTAACTTCCTATCGGAGTATCAAACTTATTTATATCAGATGTGTTATAATATTTATCTGAACTAGAGGGTAAAGAAAGGCTTTCACTTAATCGGTATATTAATATCTGCTGAATTGTATTAGTATCACCAAATGAATAGCTTGAATAAGGTAAAACTAATGTTAATGAATCATATTTATCATCATTTTCAATATCAAAAGTACTCGGAAGGCTAAAGGTTAAAAAACTCGTTGCTTTAATATCTCCTAATTCACTATCTTCATAATAACCAGAAAGTACAACTCCCAAATTTGAAGTTTGTATAGAGTCAATTAAAACAGTTGAAAGTTCTACATAAAATGTATCTACTTCAATAATATCTGTTGCCCGTTCAACAAATTCAGATCCTAATGTAAGTTCTTCATTTTCATTTGAGCATGAAGAAATCAAGCTTGTTAATAACATATTTAATAATAGAACCCAAACTGATCCTTTGACAAAGCCCCTATATATCATAACTTTAACAATTATTTATTTGCAACGTAAAGAATGATAAATTAAGAAAGAGTTAAAAACATTATCGATTACAACAGTAATTTCATAGACTAATAATTCACGAGGTTTCTGTTAATACACCATTAACGCCAATATAATTAACATTATCAGAATTTTTAGTTAAAAAACCTCCCGTTGTGTTTATTAATAATATCAACCATCCTTAAAATCCTGTTATTTATCGATGAAAAATTAAGCTCAATCTATAAAATTATATATGCAATATTTGACCGTTTATATTTGACCCAAATCTTAATTTAGAAAAATGCTTATGAAAAAGTATAATGATCTTATCAAAACAAATTTTAAAATTCTCCTTTTAGGATTCTTAACCTTTCTAATTTCATCCTGTGATGATGATGATGATGATGATGATACAATTGGAAACTGGATTGAACTATCTGATTTTGATGGTATCCCCAGGTGCGATGCAACTGCGTTTACTATCAACGGGAAAGCTTATTTAGGCACAGGTTATGAAGAGGGGTCAACTCGCTTAAAAGATTTTTGGGAGTATAATCCCGATTTAAATTATTGGTCGCAGAAAGCAGACTTCCCGGGAGGAATAAGAAATGGGGCTGTTGGTTTTAGTATTAATGAGAAAGGTTATATTGGCACCGGTTATGATGGTGATAATAAGTTAAAAGATTTCTGGGAATATAATCCTTCGGATAATTCGTGGATTCAAATCTCCGATTTTGGAGGAACAGCCAGGTATGGAGCTATTGCCTTCTCGATTGGCAATTGCGGATATGTGGGTACCGGCTATGATGAGAATTACCTTAAAGATTTCTGGAAATACGATCAAACCACTGGAGAATGGTCCTTAATTTATGGCTATGGGGGCTCTAAAAGAAAAGATGCGGTAGCTTTTGTAATTGATAATAAGGCTTATATAAGCACTGGCCTAGACAATGGTGTTTATGAAGAAGATTTCTGGTCGTACGATCCAGAAGCAGATTTATGGACTGAATTAAGGGATATTGCAGATAATACCGACGAAAGCTTTGATGATGATTATACAATTTCGGGTATTGACCGTGTAGCTTTCACTGTTAATGGGAAAGGGTACATTGCTACCGGAGGTACCGGAGGTGTTGGAGGTGCTGTATGGGAATACGATCCTATAACCGACTTGTGGGAACAAAAAACATATTTTGAAGGTTCCTCGCGGGTTAATGCGGTTGGTTTTGCAATTGGAAACAGAGGATACATAGCTACAGGCCAAAGTTCATCATATTATTTTGATGATTTATGGGGATTTGATCCTGACGCTGAATATGACGAGTATGATTAATAGCAGATCTTTTCTAATTACCTTGATACTTTTTGTTATTGTAATTGGGGTATCTGGAATTTTTTATTTAGGGTATAAACAATTACAATTAAATAAAATTAAATTAAAGGTATTCCGAACAGAAAATGGGTGGGCTTATGATATTATAAACAATAATGGAGTTTTTATTCATCAGCTCAACATCCCAGCAATACAAAAGAAAGTTGCATTCACCAATAAAAATGATGCACAAAAAGTAGGAAATTTAGTTTTACAAAAATTAGAATCTGATAAATTCCCTATAATTTCAAAAGAAGAGTTGGATAGTTTAAAAATACAATATTAAATAAGAAAGGGAGTGTCCTGACAACACTCCCTTTTTTGTTTTAATTTGCCACATTAATTAATTCAACTTCGAATATTAACACAGAATTTGGAGGTATACCAGACCTTGCAGTGGAACCATATCCTAATCCAGAAGGTATAAAAAGAGTTCCCTTTCCTCCGGCCCTGAACAATTGCATACCTTCTTGCCATCCTTTTATATATACATATAAAGGATAGTCTTTTACAGTTCCTTCGTCAAAGACTTCTCCATTTAATAACATCCCTTTGTAATTAGCTCTAATAACAGAACTAAGGTTTGGATAATTACCAGTACCTTCTTCTTCAATTATGTAATACAATCCGGACGAGGTTGATTCAGCAACCAAGCTGCTATCTTGTAAATATGTTTCAATTAATTCAATATCTTTTTTCAGTTGTTCCGCCGCCGGATCGTCATCTTCACAGGCAATAAAAGCAAAAATGGCGATTATTATTAAAAATCCTAACTTTTTCATTTATTTCTGATTTAATCCTTCACAAAGGATACAATGATAAACAATAAATTTATACTTTTCTATTTTGGTAACAGCCCAAAAATTTTCCAAATTGTTTTATGAAATTTATGGATACTATTTACCGGATTAGCAAACATAAAAATACATTCCTTTTCAATTAAATCAATATTGTTTTCTTTAGCTATAGTTGCTGATTCTTTTGTGTTTGCTGTTTGTTGAATCCAAATGTGCTTAATCCCTTTTTTTGCTGCCTGTTTTAAAATTTCATCTGTCGATGATTTTGGAGTTACAATAAATAGTTTTTCGTATTCACCCGGGATGTCTGCAACGGATTTATAACATTTTATTCCTTTGAGTTCATCCAATTTAGGATTTATGGGACAAATGTCATATCCCTTTTGTTTTAATTCGTTAAATATTGCATAACCAAATTTCTTAGTATTCGCTGAAACACCAGCAATAGCCATTTTTTTTGGTGCTAAAAATTCCTCAATACTTTGTTTTTTGCTCATAATTTAATGTTTTAGAATTAATTTCTTTGAAAAATTCTCATAACAAATTTAATTATAAAAACATGAGGTATAAAACCTCATGCTAATATTTCAACCAATAACAATTTTATTTTGTGTATTTATCCAGGATACGATCAGTAATTATTATCATTCCAACAATTAGAAAGTAAATGAAAATTATTTTTCAATTTCCTCAAATTCTTTTAAATAGGATTTCAATTTATCAAGATGTTGCTTATATAACCGTTTATTTATATACTGAGAAAAGGGAATCATAAAAGCACTTCCTATAATCATTATTAGTATCATCTTTACAACCATTCTTGTTTCCATTGTTAGAAATAATTCTGCGAAATCTTTTTCTCCAGCAGCAACAGAAAGGCCCATTAGCATTCCAAAAGCAAACGAGAAAGGGATGATAATAAATTTAGCAAAGCTGCTCATATTAAAATTAACATATTTTTCAATATCGCGAATAGTTTTATCTAATGCTGGTTTTAGTTGATCTGAAGAAATTACGGTTTTTCTTATTCTATAATAATTTCTCCACGTGAAAGAAATAGTCCAGCCAAGAAATAAAATAGCAACTGGAATAAAATATATTTTATATGAAAAGTTAAGAAAAATAAACAAGCATATAATGATTCCAAGAAACATTGGAATTCCAAGAATAAGTTCAAATCTGTAACTCCTTTTTATTTTATTTAATGCAGTATTTGATTTGCTCCCTATTTTTAATCTGGTTTCAAGTTCTTCCTTATTTAGAATTTCTGTATTCTTAAAGGAATTTTTCCATGTATTTTTTATTTCGTCAAATTCCATATTCAAGCTCCTTTAAAATCTTCTGTAATTTAGTTTTAATACGGTTAATTTTCACCCCAACATTCGAAACCGAAATACCAGATATTTCTGATATTTCTTCATAACTATAATCATCCATGTATAACATAATAATCGCTTTTTCTGCATTATTCAGCTTATTTATTGCTTTTTGAACTAACTCTATCCGGTCTTCTTTTTCTTTATATGATTCATCCTCAGGAATATGTGCAGGCAAATCTGAAATAGAATCCTCATTAACTTTTTGATCTTTACGAAATTGAGCAATAGCTGTATTTAATGCTACCCGATACATCCAGGTCGAAAATTTTGATTGCCTATTGAATGTCGGAAATGATTGCCAAAGCTGTACCAAAATATCCTGAAAAAGATCTTGCTGACACTCTTCTTTATCGCAATACATCCTGGATACTTTATAAATTATTCCCTGATGCTTTTCGATTAAAGAAACAAATTCTTCTTTTAAGTTTAATTTCGTCAACTCTTATGAATTTTACTTTTTCTGAAAAGTTAGTTGAAAAAAGACATCAAATATTACATTAAAGATTAAAAATAATAGTCCTAATTATTTTGCATCCTTACTGATTTAATCTTAAGAGGCTCAATGAGCATTTGCCCGTTGGTTGACAAATTCTGTATTTTTTTTACGATTTCCATTCCCTCTATGACTTTTCCAAATGCAGCAAATCCTTGCCCATCTGGATTTCGTTTACCTCCATAATCCAACTCTGGTTGATCGCCAATACAAATGAAAAATTCTGAGCTGGCAGAACCTGGCTCTGCTCTGGCCATTGAGATAGATCCATCTTTATGCAGTATGCCTGTTTCATATGTTGTCTCGTGCTGAATTGGAGGGAATGGAGATTCTTCAACATCAAAGCCCAGACCTCCCTGTATAACTTCAATTTTTATTTCGTTATCAGGTTGATTATCCAATCTTACAACACGGTAAAAATGAGCTCCTTCGAGTTTATTATTTTCGATATATTTAATAAAATTTGTGCATGTAACTGGAGCCTTATCCTGATAAAGCTCAGCAATGATTGACCCTAATTCTGTGTTTATTTCAATTTTAATATTTTGACCAAATCCCTTGATCATGGGAAATAATAAAATAATTGAAAGCAGGATTTTTCTCATTTTAAATAATTTTTGATTTATACAGAATAAAAGTAAAAGTATTAATAAAATTCAATTTCTCTATCTTTGTAATTCAAATTAAAACAGATGCAACTAAAGGATCAGCACTATATAAAAATTGAAAAAGCCGGAGAGCATAACCTTAAAAATATAAGCTTACAAATTCCTCATCACCAGATTACCTGTTTTACCGGAGTTTCCGGTTCTGGCAAATCTTCCCTGGTTTATGATATTATTTGTAAAGAAAGTCAGCGCCGGTATTTTGAGTCTTTTTCTTCGTATGCCCGGCAATTTTTAGGTAAAATGAATCATCCCGAAGTGGAGCATATTGAGGGTTTAATGCCGGCCATTTCGGTTGATCAAAAAACAGTGAATAAAAGTCCCCGCTCTACGGTTGGAACAATGAGTGAATTGTATGACTATCTGAGATTGCTATTTGCACGAACAGGTGAAAAATCAAATCAGTTCAATGATTTAAAACTTTCACGAAGCCTGTTTTCTTTTAATAATCCTGATGGATCATGCCCCAAATGTAAAGGATTAGGTGTTGAAGATCAGATTGATCCTGAACTTTTAATCAAAGATCCAAAAAAAAGTTTGAGGCAGGGAGCATTAAAAATTACCACTCCATCGGGTTATACAATTTATTCGCAGGTTACCATTGATGTAATGAATCAGGTTTGTGAATCGGAAGGATTTCATGTTGATATTCCTTGGGAAGATTTAACCGCCAAGCAAAAAAATATCATCTTAAACGGAAGCAATAAAATAAAAATTCCGTTTGGAAAACACACGCTCGAATCAAGAATGAAATGGAGCGGAATAACTGCAAAACCGCGCGAAGAAGGATTTTACAAAGGCATTTTACCTATCATGGAAAACATTCTCAGGGTTGATCGCAATCCGAATATTCTTCGCTTTGCAAAAACAGTGAAATGCAGCTTATGTAATGGACAAAGACTAAACAAAAAAGCGCTATCGGTAAAATTAAATAATAAAAGCATTGCTGATTTTTCAGAATTATCGATTGGTAATCTTACAGAATCACTTAGAAACATTTCTTTCCCGAAAAATCAAGCTCCAATAGCACAAGTTATAATTGAAAAAATTGCTGAGCGATGCGAAATAATGCAAAAACTGGGTTTAGGATATTTGCAACTTTCAAGAGAATCTACAACGCTTTCAGGAGGCGAAGCCCAAAGAATAAGGCTGGCAACTCAAATTGGGAATGGTTTACGGGGAATCTTATATATTCTTGATGAACCATCTGCAGGACTTCATCCGGCCGACAATGCTAAAATGATTGGTGTAATGAAAGCTTTACGCGATCAGGGAAATACAGTACTTGTTGTTGAACATGATGCTGATACCATGTTAAATTCTGATCAGATTATTGATATAGGTCCTTATGCCGGAAAAAACGGAGGAAAAATTCTGTTTAATGAAAAAACTGAAAATCTGAATTCAGTTTCCTGTAAAGAGAGTGAAACTTTAAAATATTTAACAAAAATAGAACCAGAACCACCGAATAAGAAAGACTTACAAAATAAATGGTTAGGTATTTCAGGAGCAAGTTTACATAATTTAAAAAATATTGATGCTAACTTTCGTTTACATGCATTAAATGTTGTAACAGGAGTTTCCGGTGCCGGAAAATCAAGCCTGATATTTGATGTCTTAGGAAAATATTATGAACAAATACTTTCGGGTAACCCTTCCCAAAATAATAACTTTAAAGAAATATATTCCGATAGTAAAATCCACAAGCTTATAGAAATAGACCAATCTCCAATTGGCCGAACGCCAAGAAGCAATCCGGCAACATATACAAAGCTTTTTGATTTAATAAGAAATCTGTTTGCAAATCAGGAAGAATCTAAAAAGCAAAAATGGAATCAGGGTCATTTTTCTTTTAACACAAAAGGAGGTCGTTGTGAAACCTGCGAGGGTGCTGGTTATATTCAAACCGGAATGCATTTTTTAAGTAATGTGGAAACCATTTGTGAAGCCTGCGATGGAAAAAGATACGATACCGAAACTCTTCAAGTTAAATACCGGGGGAAAAATATATCAGAAGTACTGGAGATGGAGATTTCAGATGCTCTTGGTTTTTTTCAGGATGAACCACAAATAAACCATTATCTTTCAACATTACAAAAGCTGGGCCTTGGTTATTTATCTCTGGGTCAATCGGCAACAACGCTTTCCGGCGGCGAAGCTCAAAGGTTAAAGCTTGCGTCAGAGCTGGTAAAACCAACTAAGCCTCACACACTTTATCTTTTCGATGAACCTACAACAGGGCTGCATTCATACGATATTTCAATTTTAATTGATGCTTTACACGATCTTACTAAAAATAATCATACAATAATTGTTATTGAGCACGAAGCTCAGATTATTAAAAACGCTGATCACGTTGTTGATTTGGGTCCTGAAGGAGGAGACAAAGGTGGAGAACTTATTTTTTCGGGATCTTATAAAGAACTTCTCCATTGTAAAAATTCTCTTACAGCCAATGCTTTAACCACAGAGAAATCATTTCAGTTTGAAGAAGATAAAAATCTTCAGGAAATAATACATGCACCTATTATTTTAAATGGTATAAATACTCATAATTTAAAAAATATTAGTGTTGAAATTCCACGAAACAAATTAACTGTGCTTACGGGTGTTAGCGGTAGCGGGAAATCTTCCTTAGCTTTTGATACTTTATTTGCAGAAGGCCAGTTTCGGTTTACAGAAAGTTTTTCGACCTATACCCGAAGTTTAATTCAGCAAAAATCCAGACCTGATATTTTAGAATGTAAAGGATTAACACCAACCATTGCCATTGATAATAAATCAATTACAAAAAATCCGGGAGCAACCGTAGGGACAATTTCAGGATTATACGATTTATACAGATTAATTTTTTCAAGGATATCTAAGGATCAGGAAGGGAAAACCTGTACTGTTCTGTCAAATCATTTTTCGTTTAATCATCAGGCCGGAGCTTGTCCTGTATGCAATGGTTTAGGTTTTCAGCTCACCTGCGATTCCAATAAGTTAATCACAAATCCTGAACTTGCATTAAATAATGGTGCCATGAAAGGATCAAAACCCGGACAATTTTATGGCGATCCGTTCGGACAGTACATGGCAATTCTCGCTGAAGCCGGAAAGTCTCAAAATATAAATTTCGATCTCTCATGGAACGAGCTAAGTGATAAAGCAAAAGAAGTTGCTCTTTTGGGAACAGGAGAAACCGAATATCAGGTTAACTGGAACTACAAACGTAAAAAAAGAGAAGGAACACATCAGTTTAATAGCAAGTGGCCCGGACTCATTTATTATATTAATGATGAGTATTTTAGAAAACATGATAAACAGGGAGGCGAATCACTTACGGTATTAATGAAAGAAGTTCAGTGTTCTGCATGCCATGGAGCCCGCCTGAATGAGGACGTATTAAAATATAAAATTGCAGATAAAAATATTGCTGAGTTATCATCACTCGAGGCAAAAGAATCTATTCTGTTTTTCGAAAACTTAAAAAACAGCTTATCGCAAAAAGACTATACTATTGCATCAGAAATTCTGAAATCGTGCATGTTCAAACTAAATGCACTGATCAATATCGGGTTAGGCTATTTAAGTGCAAACAGAAGCACAATGACTCTTTCAGGTGGCGAAGGTCGCAGATTAAGACTTATTTCGCATTTAGGTGGCGAATTAATTGGAATAACTTATGTTCTGGATGAGCCAACCGTTGGATTGCATTCGAAAGACACAAAAAATCTTATTGAACTAATTAAAAAACTTTCTGAGAAAAATACGGTTGTTGTAGTTGAACACGATGAAGAACTCATAAAATCGGCAGATCACATTATAGAGTTAGGTCCCGGAGCCGGAATTGAAGGCGGAAATATTGTTGCTCAGGGTGAAATAAATGATTTTATTAAGAATAAAAATTCGCTTACTTCAACCTATTTACAAAACGACTACCACTTAAATTTTCCAAAGAATAAGCTTCAGTTACAATTCGGGGTTGAGATAAATTCGGCCACAGCAAACAATTTAAAAAATATTAATCTGAATCTACCTTTAAATGGTATTACCGTTTTTTCAGGGGTTTCAGGAAGCGGAAAATCGAGTCTCCTTTTTAATGTAATAGCAGAATCGGCTGCTGCAAAACGTGCTGTAAATTGTGAAAAAATTAATGGATTAGAAAATTTCAGTTCCATCGTAAGAATGGATCAGTCAGCCATTGGTAAAAATCCAATGAGTACTCCACTTACTTTTCTTCATTTATTTGATCAAGTTAGAGATTTATTCGCAAACACAGATTTAGCACTAAAAAAGAAATTTAAAAAATCTGATTTCTCATATAACACTAAAGGCGGGAGATGCGAAACCTGCAAAGGACAGGGACAACTTAAAGTTTCGATGGATTTCCTTTCGGATGTTTGGGTTAGCTGTTCTGTTTGCAACGGAAAGAGATTTACAGACGAGGTACTTGGTATAAAATGGAATAAAAAATCTATATCAGAGATTTTAGAACTAACCGTAAAAGAAGCTTCAGTGACTTTCAGAACAGAAGAAAAATTACATTTTGCTTTCGAATTACTTTCTGATTTAGGATTAGGACATTTAAAATTAGGTCAATCGGCAACTACTCTTTCGGGTGGAGAAGCTCAGCGAATAAAACTAGCAAAAGAATTGCTCAAAAGAACAACAGACATCCGCATGCAGGCAAAGCAGAAATGTTTGTATTTGCTCGATGAACCAACAACCGGTTTACACTTTTATGATATTGAAAAACTGCTAATAGTGCTTTCGGAACTAAGAGATAAAGGTCATGCTTTATATATTATTGAACATCATCCGTGGCTACTGAGATTTGCTGATTATGTAGTAGAATTAGGACCTGAAGGTGGTGATAAGGGAGGATATTTGCAAAAATCCTGAGAATTTAAATAAAATGATAAATAAAGCATAATTATTTTTTCTCGCAAAGCCGCAGAGTCGCAAAGAAAAAGAACCTAAGTCTGTCCTTTTTCTTTAAAATAGGTTCTGATTAATACTTTTTTGAGCTCCCTTTCAAGAATTTTGTGAGTTACAATTTCGGGAATAGTTTCAAACTGATAATCCGGATCGTTTTTGGAGAGTTCTTTTTCGCTTAAATCAATCTGATAAAGCAATGCCATTAACTTTTCGGAATCGGTACTTAGTAATTTATCAATATAAACCTTCAATTGATTAAATAACTCTTCGTATGCAAAAACGACATTCCCCGAAAATTCAACATCCATTCCAAACATAGCAAAGTCTTTACGAACCTGCTCTGCCGTTAACAAAACAAATTTTTCTTCCTTTTTTGATCGTTCAAGCTGACTTTTGCTAATTAGCTGACCCATTAACAGGCATTTGTACTGAATTTAATATGGCCTCAACCTGACGCAAATAATCTCTTTTATCAAACTGAGGAGCATAAATAAATCCATCTATATTGATCACTTTATTTTGTTTTTCATCAATCATTGCGAAGCTTATAAACGGACCTCCCATAAAATCGTTTTCAACTTTCCATAAATTACGCAACTCAATTACATCAATATTATTTATTTTAATTTCTCGTCTAAACGGTGTTGATTCAGTTTCTACAGCCATATATGAACCTTCGTTAGGTCCGGGAACAAATCTTTTTGTAAACTGAGTTCTTTTTGCAAACAAATAATCTGTTGTTAACTCAACTTCAGGTTTATCGTATGAATAAATTAAAATGCCCTGCACCAGATCTCCCCGGCCTCGGTTTTCCATCCATATAAAATCAGTAGTATCAACATCAATTGTATATCCTCGTGGCACAGTTAATCTAATTCCAAACTTATTTTCAATTCTATCGGCAATACCAATTTGTTGGTATTTTTTGTAATTCGTTGCATATCGTTCCATTTCCTTTTTAAAAATCCGATCAACAATCAAATCTCCTTTTTCGAGAATAATAGCTTCGAGACTACTTTCATCCGGAGCTATTACATTAACAACGATTTGTGGATTTGCCCATACATCATCCTGAACTAATATTTTAGCTTCGTGCAAATTTTTATCAATTTTTGCAAAAACAACGTTTCTGTGTGTTTTAAAGATATTTGAAAAAGCACTAAACGGAATATGAATCAGGTCGAACATTGGTTCTTGCTGAGGTAATGCAGGATACTCCTGACTTAATTGCTTTTTAAATGCCATTCCTACATTTGAATCCCATTGATCAGCTTCAATAACTAAAACAACTTCGCCCGATTTCCCTGTAACGTTGGGCAATAAAGCTGATTTATTTTTGTCTTTACATGACGATAACAAAATAGCAAATGCAATAATTGTAAGGCTAAGTTTTCTCATAATAAATTGGATTACTTATTTAAATATATCTTTAACTTTTTCCCGGGTTTTAAATCATTTTCATTGGAGATATCGTTTTCTTCCTTTAATTCGGAAATTGACCTGCAATTAAATTTCTCTGCAATACTCCACACTGTATCACCATTTTGAACAGTATAATAAATAAAACGATCTGTTGAATCTCTTTGTTGTTTGGGTCGGGTTCTTTCTTCTTCAATTGCTCGAGCCACCTGAGGATCAACCCACACATCGAGCTTTTGGCCTACATTTAAATCATTTGTTGGCAAGCTGTTCCAGATTCTTATATCGTCGATGGTACAATTATATTTAATGGCAATTTTATGAAAATATTCCCCTTTAGCGACTTCGTGTGTAATTTTTATTTTTCCATTTGTTCCTCCTGCTTCCGACACTACTTCATTGAAATCTTTTTTAGCTACAGACTCATCATAAATGGCATCTTCATTTCGAATAAATATTCGAATTTTATCTTCTGGTAATATTAGCGTTGCCGGATATTTCATTTTTGGAATGTAATCCAACTTATACGATGGATTTAAAAACTGCAAAGTTTCAATGGGTATTTTAGTTACTTCTGAAATTCGTTTAAATGTACTTGCCTTATTTATTTTAACCGTATCGACATTAATATGAATAAATTCTGATGGAACCGGATCAATATTGTGATCTTCGTAATGAGTCATTACATAATTCACAGCAATAAAAGCAGGAACGTAGCCATTTGTTTGTGCTGGCAGGTAAGGTTGAATTTCCCAAAAATCGGTTTTACCTCCCGATCGTTCAATTGCATTTCTTACAACTCCGGGACCTCCATTATATGCAGCTAATGCTAATTGCCAGTCGTTATAAATTCTGTATAAATATTGCAAATAACTACAAGCCGCTTCGGTCGATTTATAAGGATCACAACGTTCATCGACATATGAGTTTACCTCTAAATCGAACATTTTACTTGTGTTGATTTTGAATTGCCATAATCCTACTGCTGCCGATGAAGATATAGCTCTCGGATCAAGTGCCGATTCAACTATAGCTAAATATTTTAATTCAAGAGGCAACTGATATTTATCGAGCATTTCTTCGAAAATAGGAAAATATAACTCAGCTAATCCGATAATTTTAGCTAAATGCTCACGGCGTTCAATAGTGTATACATCAATGTATCTTCGTACCCGATCGTTATATTCTAATTCGATGGGCGTTAAATTGTTGAGTTCTGCAATTTTGTACTCATATACTAAGTCGGGATAGATTGGAATAGAATCTTTTTTCTTCTTATTATCAACCGGATTTTCCTCATTTCTTAAGCTCATATCAGCAGCATTTGTTACAATCCCCCTACCTAAAAGAACTATTGTCAAAAAAATCGCTACACAAAAATTTTTATACATAAACCTAATCGATTTTCACCCTTTTTATTTATATCAGCGTAAAAATAATATTTATCTAAAACTTATGCATTAAATAACCTGAAAAAGCAATAAGCAATTTATGAACATTCGGCTTTATAAATAAAAAGCCTGCTCAACTATTAGATTAAGCAGGCTATAGTAATAAAATTAAAAGTTTTTATTTTTCAGTATTGTCTCTATCATTATCCTCTTTGCTTGCATCCTTAAATTCCTTCATGCCTTTACCCAAACCTCTCATTAACTCAGGAATTTTCTTGCCTCCAAAAATTAACAATATTACCAGAACAATAAGAATAATTTCCCATCCACCTGGCATTCCTAGTAAAATAAATAATGCTTGCATAACTTAAAGTTTATTTGTTTATACAAATGTAAGATTTTTTATTATTTAAATAGCTTAAAGATATCATTTCCATTTGCATAAAGCAAAAGGGCTAATAACAGAATCATTCCTGCCATTTGCGCATATTCCAGAAATTTATCGCTAGGCTTACGTCCTGTAACCATTTCGTATAATAAAAACATTACATGTCCACCATCTAAAGCTGGAATTGGTAAAACATTCATTATTGCTAAAATTATCGAAAGGAAAGCTGTAAGGTTCCAAAATGCCTGCCAGTTCCATGTTGCAGGAAATATTTTTCCTATGGTAATAAATCCACCTAAAGATTTGTATGCCTCTGTTTTTGGTGAAAAAATTAACTTTAACTGTTTTAAATAGCTTCCGAAAGTTTCTATTCCTTTATCGATACCTGCAGGTATTGATGCCATAAAGGTATACTCAATGCTTTCAAGCTCGAAAAAGTCATTCAGGGCGCCACCGGGAGCCACGCCAATTAAACCCGACTCAGGCACCATAACCATATAACTTACTGTATCATTATCTCTTAATGCAGTAATGTGTACTTCCTTATTTATATAATGGGATAAAGTATCTTTAAACTCATCAAAATAGTAGACAGGGTTTCCATTGATTCCAATCAGTTTATCATCTTTCTCGAAGCCAGCTTCCTTTGCAGGAGAATCTTTTGAAAAACCTCCAATGACAAATGGTATTCGTGCATTTATAAAACCTCTGCTTTTTAAAAGTTGTGGAATTATTGATTCAGGAACCGGTATTTCGCGTTGTCTACCATCTCGTTCAATCTGAATTGTTTTAATATCTTCTAAAACTATTTCAGGAACTATGGCATAGAAATCTTCAATTTCTTTACCGTCTAAGGATAAAATTTTATCACCATTTCTAAGTCCCATTTCAAAAGCCAGAGAATCAACCATGATTCCATGCTTGACATTGCTATTTGGCAAATATTCTTCTCCCCATGTGTATAGTACTGCTGAATAAATTATTAAAGCAGTAATAAAGTTAACCATTACACCGCCCAACATAATTAACAGTCTTTGCCATGTACTTTTCGAACGAAATTCATGTGGCTGAGGTGGTTGCTTCATTTGTTCTTTATCCATCGATTCGTCAATCATTCCTGATATTTTCACATACCCTCCAAGAGGTAACCAACCTAGCCCATATTCTGTTTCTCCTTTTTTAAACTTAAAAAGAGAAAACCAGGGGTTGAAGAAAAGATAAAATTTCTCTACTCTTGTTTTAAAAATTTTAGCAAATGCAAAATGTCCAAATTCGTGTAATATAACCAATATGGAAATGCTAAGTAAAAATTGTCCTATTTGTGTTAATGCTCCCATCTATTAATCCTCTATTTCTTATTTTATTAATGTTTTTGAATATTCTCTTGTTTCTTTATCTGTGTTTATTAAATCATCCAGTTCAGGATGTTTTATATAAGCTATTTTTTGCATACTTTGTTCAATGATATCTGTCATTTCGCAAAATCCAATTTTATCTTTTAGAAATGCATCAACAGCAATTTCATTGGCTGCATTTAAAATACATGGCATATTCCCACATTTATCCATCGCTTCAAATGCCAGTGCCAGATTTCTAAAGCTTTTTAAATCCGGTTTTTCAAATGTTAACTCAGGATAATCCCAAAAACTAAATCGTGGGAATTCTGTTTTTACTCTATCCGGAAAACTTAATGCATATAATATGGGTAATTTCATGTTGGGTAAACCCATTTGAGCTTTTATTGATCCATCTTCGAACATAACCGCTGAATGAACAATAGACTGTGGATGAACAACAACTTCAATCTGATTTGGATTTAACCCGAATAACCATTTTGCCTCAATTGCTTCTAATCCTTTGTTCATCATTGTTGCAGAATCGATAGTTATTTTAGCTCCCATTTCCCAGTTAGGGTGTTTTAAGGCATTTTCTTTTGTTGCCGATTTTAAGAACTGTAGATTTTTCCCCCTGAATGGCCCCCCAGATGCTGTTAACATAATTTTCTCAATGGCATTTTGACCTTCGCCTACCAGACATTGAAAAATAGCTGAATGTTCAGAATCAACAGGATAAATGCTTACTTTATGATGAAAAGCTAATTTTTGTATCATCTCACCAGCCACAACAAGCGTTTCTTTGTTAGCTAAAGCAATGGTCTTGCCTGATTTTATAGCATTTATGGTGGGGAGTAATCCAGAATAACCAACCATAGCGGTAAGAACAATATCGATGGTATCCATTTCGACAATTTGAGAAATAGCTTCATTTCCTGCATAAACTTTGACAGGAAGTTTTTCAAGTGCATGTACTAAATCATCATATTTTGATTCATCGGCAATAACTACCGTATTGGGTTTAAATTCTTTGGTTTGCTTAATTAATAAATCAATATTGTTATTTGCTGTAAGAACTTCCACTTCGAAGTGATCAGGATTTTCTCTAACTACTTCTAAAGTTTGTGTTCCAATTGATCCGGTTGATCCTAATATTGCAATTCTTTTTTTCATTTAGCCTTTACCTTATTCCCTATAATCTTTCTAAAACGCAATATAATCTTCTGGATCTATTGGAGTTCCCGTATGCCATAATTCAAAGTGTAAATGAGGACCACTTGTGAGCTCTCCTGAATTTCCAATAATAGCAATAGCCTCGCCAGCTGTTACGTAATTCCCTACTTTTTTAAGTATTTCAGAATTATGTTTATAAATTGACATAAGGTTGTTGTCGTGCTGTATTTGTATGACATATCCTGTTTCTAACGTCCAGTTGGCGATAGTTACAGTTCCATCCAGTGTAGCAACAACCACCTTATTGGACGCTGTTACGATATCGGTTCCATAATGATTTTCGTTCGGATTAAAAGAATTCGTTACCAATCCTCTTACCGGCGGATAAAAGTGAATACTTGAAAAATCTGTTTTATTTGAAGTATTTGTTAAAATAGAAAGATTAAACAATTCTTCCTCTTCTATTTGCTGACGTAGTAAGGAGTCATGTTCCGATTTAGCAAATGTGATTTCCTCATATCTGACTGCTGAATCCTGCGAATTTTCATAACTTACCGGTATCCCTCCCCGAATAATTGTATTAATGCTCTCAAAATACCGATCGCGTATTTCAAGTTCATATTCTAATGAATCAAGCTTGTATACATTGTTAATAATATTCCTTCGCATATTTCCATCAGGATATCCCGGAATAAATTCCCTTATAGGTGTAAACGCAATTAAAACAATGATTGCAATTGTAAAAAGCAACAGGCTTGTTCCAACCAATGAGAAAACATTTAATCTGGATAATCTTAAAAACCATACCTCTTCAAAAGTATCATCGTTATAAATACTTAATCGGTACTTATTCTTAAGTTTGTGAACAATATTCTTCTTTCTATCTTTATTCATCAATAATAAATTTGTTTGCAAAGATACAAGTTTTCGATAAAGAAAATAGTTAAAAATAAGCTTACTAAAATAACCCTAACAATCTAAATAAACGAAAGGATTTACATATTTATATTCTAAAATAACATTATTTAACAGTTGATATCTAAGTAAATATGAATTCCTTAAAAAATAAAAAACTTAAAAACAGAAGAATCTCAAAAAATATTTTGTTTTTAGCCTATCATTGTTTAGATTTGCATCCGCAATAAATAAGAAAAAACGTACTTAAGATATATTGCGGTCCCGATAACTATCGGGAGGAGCAGTTTGGTTGCTCTACAAAAACGTTTATAAAAATATTGAAAATATATTGCGGGGTGGAGCAGTTGGTAGCTCGTTGGGCTCATAACCCAAAGGTCATAGGTTCGAGTCCTATCCCCGCTACTAGAAAAAAGCCTGATACGAAACTATCAGGCTTTTTTGTTATATTCGGTTATATGTTTACTGTTTACGTTTTATTTTCTTCAAACCATCAAAAAATATATATTGGATTTATCTCGTATCTTGAGAAATGTTTTATCTGCTTAAATAAATAGAATTGATTTTCTTCAAAAGAATTGATAATAGTATATTTGACACTAAGATTTTTTTCAATTATATATGAAACCTATTTTTCTAATTGCAGCATTTAATGCTTTCTTTTTTACAATTTTACTTGTACAGAAAAAGCCAAAATCAAAACATGATAATATATTAACCCTGTGGTTGATATATCTAGGATTATTTATTGGTACATATTCTTTCTATTCACATAATCTATTTACTCATTTTCATTTATTATCAGTAAGTTTTATTTCATTATTCTATTTGCATGGAGCATTCTTATATCTCTATGTATCATCGCTTGTTTCGTTTAAAAAAAATTTCAATAGAAAAAATCTTTTACACCTTGTCCCATTTGGATTATTTAATGTTTACATTATCACTATATCATTTTTTCCCGATATTGCTAAGGATATAAGCCTTGAACACGTCCATAGTGATTCTTCTAACCCACCGCTTTTTTTATTATTTTTAATCATAACTGCACTATCAGGACCAATTTATTTTGCACTTACTATAAGATTGTTTAAAAAACTCGACATAAACATATTCAATAATTTCTCATATTATGAGAATATAAATTTAGTTTGGCTTAGAAAACTGGTGTATATATTCGGAATTGTGTGGACAGTGTTAATAATTATTACTACCATTCATCATGTTTTTAATTTATTTTCCCCTGTTTTTTGTACCGATGGACTATTTCTTACCCTATCTGTATTTGTAATTCTTATTGGGTATTTTGGCTTCAAACAAAAAGTGCTTTTTTCTTCAGATTCACAGGAAGAGCAAATAATAACTAAAGAAAACAAAGTAAAATATGCAAGCTCCAGACTTACCGAAGAAGACTCGATTAAATATATCAACAACTTAATGGAATTAATGCAAACAGACAAACCTTTTTTAAGACCAAATCTTACTATTCTGGAATTAGCATCAGACTTAAACATTACCACTCATTCTCTCTCTCAGATTATAAATGAAAATTACAAATTAAATTTTTTTGATTTCATTAATAAGTATCGGGTTGAAGAAGTTAAGGAAAAAATCGCTGATGTTAAATATAATGACTATTCCTTATTAGGCATTGCTCTTGACTGTGGTTTCAATTCAAAATCTGCTTTTAATAGGATATTTAAGAAGTTTACGGGGCAAACACCTTCAGAATTCAAAAATAACTTATCATAATCTCAAATTATTTAAAGATTCAGGTGTCATTCTATAAAATAGCACCCGTATTATCTTCTCTTACAGGTCCCACTTTATAACATAAAGCGATTAACATTGCTTAGTGCTTTAATTTTGTATCAGAAATTAATTCAAAACTAATTTAACGAAAGAAAAAAATCATGAAAACAAAAATTAAAAAACAAAGTGGATTAAAACATCTTAGTTTAATAACATTGATTTTAATATCAATTATAGCTATTTCTTCACAGAAATCTTTTGCACATTGTGATTCATACGATGGCCCTGTAGTTCAAGACGCATACAAAGCACTTGAAACTGATAATGTAAGTTTAGTACTCAAATGGGTTAGTGAAAGTCAGGAATCGGAAATTGTTTCTTTATTCAACAAAACCTATAAATTAAAAACTGGTGATTCGGAGATTTACGAAATTGTTGAAAAACATTTTTTTGAAACATTAGTTCGCTTACACAGAGAAACCGAAGGTGCTCCTTACACTGGTTTAAAACATGCCGGGACAACCAAGAAAATTATTGTTATGAGCGACAAAGCCATTGAATCGGGTAGCATAGATAATTTATTGAAAAACTTTAACGATCATATTGAAATGGTTATTCGCGAAAAATACAATCAGGTGTTAGCACTTGAAAAGGTAAAAAACGAATCTGTAGAAAAAGGAAGAGCTTATGTAAAAGCATATGTTGAATATACTCATTTATTAGAAGGAATTCACGATATGATTGAGCATGGAGCAGGTCATGGTGCTCACAATCATTAATAAATATTAAGATCGAATAATAAATATAAACAGGGGTTAATATTTCTTTTTTAATCCCTGTTATTAAAAACAATGAAATGAACTTAGTCAATTATAAAAAAATGAACACTGTAAAAAATCCACATCATGTTGATGCCAGAATTATTCATGAGAATGATTTTACACAAGTTGTTCACATCCTGTTAAAACCAGGTGAAGAGTTAATTAAACATGCAGCACCTATTGATCTGTTTTTTTATGTGCTTGAAGGAGCCGGAATTGCAGAAATCGGGGATAAAAAACTATCAGTATTTCAAGATGATTTAATTAATAGTCCTAAAAATATCCCGCACTCGCTTCACAATACTAGCAATGCTGATTTTAGAGTTTTAGTTGTAAAAACTCCTAAACCATCAGGATTGCAAAATAAAATAGCCTTACAAAACATCTTAAAAATGACTTAAAAACACTAAATTTAAAGAATATTCTAAAAAGTGAACCTGTAATAGCATTTAAAGCTAGAAATCTTAAAGCGGTTGAAGATGTGCAGAAAGAAACGGAAGCTGGAACTGTTTGCGGTAGCTGTAATCCGGTTATAGAAGAAATACTTAATGAAATAATGAATTAAACTGACATGGAAACAAATGAATTTGAAAAAGGGTCAAAATTTAGTTTTGACGATAGCATTCAATATGCCGAAAAGGCGGTTGTAAGTAAACATATTCTAAAAAAAGACACCGGCATTCTCTTTTTGCTTTTGACAAAGGAGAAGGATTAGGTGAACATACTGCACCATTTGATGCCGTTGTTTTTATTGTTGATGGAAAAGCAGATATTATAATAGATGGAAAATCAAATGTATTGGAAGCAGGAGAAACCATTATTATGCCTGCTAATATATCACATGCACTTAAAGCAGTTGAGAAATTTAAAATGGTGCTTACAATGATTAAGAGTAAATAAAGAATAATCAATATTTAGTTAACTTTTTGAATCAAAATCAGGCATTATGAAGAAGCTAATTACAAACAATGTGTATTGGGTAGGTAAGAATGATTGGGAATTAAGGCAATTTCACGGTTATGAATATTCTACCAATAAAGGATCTACATATAACTCTTATTTGATTAAAGAAGAAAAAAATGTGTTGATTGACACCGTTTATCAGCCTTTTTCTACTGAGTTTGTCAATAATCTATCGAAGGAAATTGAACTTTCCAAGATAGATTTTATAATCTCAAACCATGCTGAGATCGACCATAGTGGAGCATTGCCAGAATTGATGAGTTTAATTCCGGAAACTCCTATTTATTGTACCGAAAATGGAATAAAATCACTGAAAGGTCACTATCATAAAGATTGGAATTTTATTCCTGTAAAAACAGGAGATAAAATCTCAGTTGGAAATAATAAAGAGCTGATATTTATTCAGGCTCCAATGCTCCATTGGCCCGATAGTATGTTCTGCTATTTAACCGGTGATAATATTTTATTTAGTAACGATGCTTTTGGTCAGCATTTTTGTTCTGAATTGCTATTTAATGATTTAGTTGATCAAAGCGAACTGTATACTGAAGCTATAAAATATTATGCAAACATATTAACTCCTTTTAGTCATTTGGTAACTAAAAAAATTGATGAAGTTGTTGGTTTAAATGTACCCGTTGATTTTATTTGTACCAGCCATGGTGTTGTCTGGCGTGACAATCCTTTACAAATTGTTAACAAATATGCAGAGTGGGCTGCCAATTATCAGGAAAACCAAATTACGGTTATTTACGATACCATGTATAATGGAACAAGGTCGATTGCAGAAAATATTGTAAAGGGCATAAACTCTTCCGATAAAGAAGTTAATGTAAAACTGTATAATGCAGCTATAAATGATAAGAATGACATAATAACAGAAATATTTAAATCAAAAGCTGTATTAATAGGCTCGCCAACAGTAAATAATGGCATAATGTATTCTATAGCTGGATTATTGGAGCTTATTAAAGGACTAAAATTCAAGAATAAGAAAGCTACTTCTTTTGGATGTTATGGATGGCACGATACATCAACCAAAATTATTTCTGAATCTTTAAAAGAATCGGGGTTTGAAATTATTTTAGATCCAATAAAAACTACCTGGCAACCTGATATGGATGTTTTAAATAAAAGTTATGAGTTTGGAAAACAATTTGTTAAGCAATTAAAATAAAGAAGCCAAATTACTTATTATAAAAATGTTAAAGGCTGTTATTTTCTTAAATTAACAGCCTGTATTAATTCTATTTATTTATAAAATAAACAAAAAACTCATCTTCAGCTTTTTTATCCAACCAATGCATATATCCCAAACTTAGAGATTTATCGATCAAAGGTGCAGGAATAAATGGAGCAATAATTTTCAGAATTTTTTTATCTTCTAATCTCTTAATTGCTGATAAAACTTCATGTACCGGTTGTTCACCTGCATTAAGCATTTCCCTAATATCAATTGTATTTGCCACCAAATCATCATGAAACCAATCTGGCTTTTCTGAAATAAAATTAGTTCCAGATTCTTCAACACCAGATATATTTTCTTGTCCCGCCGCTTTACGAAGTTTATTAACTAATTCTTCCACATGTAAGCCTCCGATTACCGCTGCCTGACTAAGATTTGTTATTTTGGCAATGGTTTTTCGTAAAACAGGATTTTGTAACTTCTTAAATTGTGAAGCTGTGGAGATTAGAACTTCTTCTAATTGTGGATAAGCTTCCAGTAAATCATAAATTTTTGTTTTGGGTGTTATAATCAAATTATCCATTTTATACCTCCTTCTTGTCGTATGATAAAATCCTCTGCTCTCCTTCTAATTTCCTTAGCTTTGATAATTCCTGCGAAACTTCAAGAGTTCCCAGATATTCTCCTTTTTCATCACGTAAGGCGTAATATTCGATGTGAATAAATTGTCCCTTCATTTGAATCCAGAATGGAGCATATGAAGCTTTTCCTGATTTAAAATCATCAAGTATTTTTTCAATAATATGAACACTTCCCGGAGGATGGCACAATCTTACGTCTCTATTTATAATTGAACGACTTCGTGCAAAAATACGTTCCTTGCCCTGAGTAAAATATTTTACTTTATCATTCTTATCAACAAAAGTCATATCAACCGGAATGGTATTTAAAATAGCCATAATTTCTTTTGCCGTAAAACTTCCTGAGGGTAATTGAATATTTCCACTTTCAGAAAATGCTGTTGTTTGATCGTCATCCATTGAAAAACCTTCTGGTTTCCATTCTATTTGTGGATCATACAATGTAAATCCAAACTCAAGTGTTTGTTTGTGAATATTCCACCAATCTTCAGTTGTAAGTACATCCATCGACATAGGCAAAAGAATTTCTTCTTCTTTTTGAACCATATCTGCCAAAGCCTTTAATGCCGGATAAAAAACCAAATCTAAGGCATCATTTAAATCACCCTTTTCTAATTCAGGTGTTTTAAGCAGTTCAATACATCCTTTAAGTTGATCTCTAATTTCATCATGTTTTCCCCACATCACCTTCGGAGGACCCGTAATTTCATTCTTTTCCAAATATGGAAAAAGCAAATATTCTTTTCGCTGATAATGCTTATCAACATCCATCAAATCATTAAAAGCAGCAAGAATCTTTAACTTATATTCCTTAAATTCAGGATCTTTTGTGGTTATAAGATCTCTTAATAATTCCTCGGCATTTTTCACTACTTTTAAAAGTTCACCATTCTCTTTTTTAAGTACATCAACGGGATGTCCTTCAGGAATTTCCTTTGCAGCACTTAAATCAACATTTCCTTCTAAAACTTCGCCATGAACATCGCATAATTTTAACACCTCCGATTCAGGCAATCCTTCCTGTATAAGTTCTTGTTCAACTTCAACCACTTCTCCGTAAGGAATCTGTTTCAAGGTTTCTTTTAGCTCTGCTTTTACTTTTTCAGCTGATTCACCATCGTGCAATTTCAGGATAAGTTCCTTTAAACGTTCTTTTCTAAATCTTGAATTATTAATTAACTCACTCATATCAAAATATTTTTACTAACACAATTATTTATCATTTTTGTTTAAGCATTTATTCCCATTCTAGTAATCTTCGTTCTCCTTTTAGATTCTTTATTTCTGTAACATCCTGGCTCACTTCTAACACTCCGTAGTACTTATTTTCATTGTTTCGCACTGCAAAATATTGAATTAAAATAAACCTGTTGTTTAATTCCAACCAAAATTGAGCCATATCTCTATCGCCGTTTTTAAATGCCTTTATAATTTCTTCAACAACATGAACACTTTCCGGCGGATGGCAATTTTGCACCTTTCTTCCTATTATTGCAGGAGACCGCGGAAATAATCTATTCTTCGGATTTGAAAAGAATTTAACTGTGTCATTCTCATCAACAAAGGTAATGTCTACCGGTAAATGATTAAATAATAACAGGGCCTGCTCAACAGTAATCTCACTATTCTCAGTTTGAATTAAACCTTTATTGTAATTGAAACTACGTTGTTTTTCTTTCATTTCAATATCAGGTTTAACAGGTGTTTCAATAAAAGGAAAACCATATTCGAAACTCTGGATATGCATATCATTAAGTTCATCTTCAGAAAAAGTTTTCGAAGCTATTGGATATAAAACCAGTTCTTCTTTTTGAATCATTCCAAAAACAAGGAAGTAATATGATCCTATTTCTTTGTTTATAATCTGCCAGGTAGATTTTTCAGATGTCAATAACCCGATAAGTAAATTTATCTTTTTACGAATATCATCATGCAATGACCACATCACTTTTAAAGGTCTATAATCATCTCTTTTTTTCTCAATACATGGAGATAAAACGTTTTCTTTCTTTACATAATGACTTTCAAATTGTTTAAATTCTATAAAATGATTTAACAATTCTTTTTTTAAGTCTCTTAGCTCTAATTCCTCTGTACCTTTATACGATTTTAGGATTTGTTTAACCTTATTCAGTTTAAATTCAAATGCCCTGTTTTCCAGCATTAAAAAATACAGAAATGTTCCCTCTTTCGGACTCTCCCATTGAAATGATTTGAGACTTTTAAAAAACACATTGATTACTTTATTTATTGTTTTTTTTATTTCAGTTACACCTATCCCCATTCTAAACTGAGTATCTTCAAGCATAACCATATCAAAAGGTGTTACTTTTTCTATAGCTTCTTTATACTTTTCAATAAGTTCTGTACCATCTTCACCACTCATCATTCCTAGTGAGAATGCAAGTAGGTCTTCCTGATGCTTATTTAGATTTTGATTTGTAAGTGACGTTTTAAGCATTGTTTTTTATCTCAAGTTAAGAAAAAATTGCTTGAAGTGTAAATAGTTTTTTAAATACATAAAATTAAATGATTGTCTGTTTTAGTCATAATTGTTGTTATGGATTTTATACTTTGCTCGTGAAATAAATGTTCTTCATTTGCTCCGTCCCTAAAGCCTGCCAGTCGTTAGGCCATTCCCGTCAGGCTAAGAAAATGTATATTTAAATATCAATTATTTAATGTTTATAATAACTACTTTTAGTACTCAATAGAAGCATCAATAAACTTATTTGCTTTAATGATTCCACTTTTTTGGC
>DMBU01000128.1 GCA_003446015.1 Bacteroidales bacterium
GGAATGAGGATGTGGATATTTTAGGTGCATGACGGATATGTAAAAATAGATTGTCGCATGTAATAGAAATTTATTTGTAAAAAGTTATAATAAGAAAATTAAGTCAAAGTAGTAGAAAATGGCAAAAATCCCTTTTAGAGTATCGGCTCGGACAGCAAGATTAATTGGTAGAGAGAATATTGCTTCTTCAAAGGGTGCAATAATTGAGCTTGTTAAGAATGCTTATGATGCAGATAGTCCATTGTGCATTGTTTATTTTTCATTGGATAGTTTATATATTATTGATGCTGGTGAAGGTATGACCCAAGACATTATTGCCAATCATTGGATGACAATTGGTACAAATAATAAAGAAACGGATTATTTTACAAAGTCAGGTAGGGTAAAAGCTGGAGCGAAAGGGATAGGGCGATTTGCTCTTGATAAACTTGGCTCGCAATGTGAAATGATTACAAAATTTAATCCACTTGTTAATAAAGATATTGATGACCAAGAGAATTCTACTAAATATGAAGCATACCATTGGAATGTAGATTGGAATGATTTTGAAGGTGAATTTAAAACAATAGATAAAGTTGAAGCAGATTTAATAGGTTACGACCATTTAGATTTAAAGCAGTATATAATTGAAAATATTAGAAATGATAAAATTAACGAAATTATCGAAGAATTGGCATTTGCGCATGGAACTATCATACAAATTTTTGCTTTGAGAGATAATTGGGAAGATTATTTTATAGATCAATTATATTCAGACTTAGAAGTATTAATACCACCAAAAGAGCATAGTAATTTCAAACTCTATCTTGTAAGTGAACAAGAACAAGATAAATATGGGGAAGTGTTTGGTTCAGTTTGTGATGATTATGATTATAAGCTTGTTGCAAAAACGGATGATAGTCAAAATATATCAATACAGATATTTAGAAATGAATATGACATGGAGACTATTAATCCTAAGCTTTTTGAAAGAAGCTTATTTAAAAATTTCCCCTATAGGATTGAAGATTTTCAACGTGGATTTTGGTCTTTAGAAACGACATTTAGCCAATTACTCCCTGGGTACAAAGAAATTGATAAGGAAAATATTTTTGGGCAAATAGGTGCATTTAATTTCACATTTTATTTTATGAAAAAATCCTATATGACTCCCGATTTAGAAAAATATTTTTACAACAAATTTAATTCTAATGAACGAAAAGATTGGCTTAATAAATTTGGGGGAATTAAACTATTCCGCGATGAATTTAGGGTAAGACCCTATGGTGAAGTGAAAGATAGTGCTTTTGATTGGCTTGGATTAGGAACTAGAAAAACCAAGAGTCCAGCTCCTACTATGCATGCATCTGGAGGTTGGAAAGTTGAACCAGACAATGTTGCTGGTGGAATAAATATTTCGAGAATTGCGAATATTAATTTTCAAGATAAATCAAGTCGAGAAGGTTTGCAAGAGAGTGAGGTTTTTCGAGTTTTTCAAAATATTATTTTGAAAATAATTGGTAAATTCGAAGAGGATCGAGCAAAAATAGCACGTGAAATGTTTCTCTTTTATGATGATATTAATGCAGATACAATAAATCGTAAGCAAGCTGACGAATTAGCAAAAAAAATTTTAGAGGAAAATGCTAAAAAACAAAACGATCCAACTACTATAAATCTCAATATTAACAATGATAATGAAAAAGTTATATTAGCTAAGTCTTTACGAGATAAAGAAGAAGAAATTGAAAAGCTTGAAGATGAACAAAAGATGCTTAGAGGATTGGCTAGCAGTGGTATTGTTGTTGCATCTTTCGCTCATGAACTAGGGGGACTGAAAGATGTACTTAAAGGTCGTATTGATAGTTTAAAAGGCTTGATTAGTAAAAAAGCACCACCAGAAGTTTTTAATGATACACCAGACTTTTTAAATCCATTCGTATTACTAGAAGATATGAAAAAACAAGATAATAAACTTCAAAATTGGCTTAATTTTTCATTAGCATCTGCTAGAAAAGATAAAAGAAAAAGAAAAAAGATTTATGTACAAAGTTATTTAACTTCACTAAAAAATACTTGGAACTTAACTTTGACTAATCGACAAATTGATTTAGATATCGAATGTGGATTAGAAGAAATTGATATGAGAGTTTTTGAAATAGATTTAGATAGTATTTTTAATAATTTGATTGTAAATTCTATAGACTCATTTATGATTCAAAAAAACAATACTGATCGAAAAATTGAAATTAAACAGTTTGATTCCGAAAAAGAAATCATTTTTGATTATTTTGATAATGGATTAGGATTATCAACAGATATTGTGAAACATCAAGATATTTTCGAACCACTTTTTACTACCAAAAGAAATAGACACACAGGTGAAGAAACTGGAACAGGATTGGGTATGTGGTTAGTGAAAACCATAATAAAAGAATATGATGGTTCCGTTCAATTATTATATCCTCAGCATGGTGGATTTGGAATCAGATTGATTTTTCTTAAAAAATATAAAAGAGGTTTTTAATGTCAAAGTATAGGGTATTGTACATAGACGAGGTTCCGTCAGAAAGAAGAAGATTTCAGTTATATATACATGATAATGATAGTGAACAGAATTTTGAGGTTATTGCTCCTGAATTGGCTCCAGAATTGAGCGTTTTTTTAGAAATAATTATGACTGAACACTATGATGCAATTGTTACTGATCATAAATTAAATGAAGAAGATTCNNACTGATAAGCTTTTGGCAGAATTAAAAGGTAAATAAAATGCCACATAAAATTCAAAAACTAAAGCCAAGTAGAACATGTGCCAAAACTTATGCTGATTATAAAAGCTTTAAGTCATACATTGTAAAAGATTTTAATAATAGATGTGGGTATTGTGATAGCCATGACAAGTTTTTTGGTGGTTATAAAAATTTTCAAATTGACCACTTTAAACCACATTCGATTCCGGCTTTTACATCACTAAAACATGACTATTTAAATCTTGTATATTCTTGTCAATCATGTAATAGAGCAAAATCAAATAAATGGGAATCTGTAAATGGTTTTATTGACCCATGTGAGACTACTTATGATGATGTAGTATTTAGAAATGACAATGGAAAAATAGAGCATAACGGAACAGATCAAGGTGATTTTATATATACCAACTTAAATCTTTTTCTTCAAAGACATGAACTTCTATGGAGCGTGGAAAAGCTTGAAGAGCAAAGAGAAGAGATTAATAGATTACTTGATGAAAATATTTTTAATGATGAAAGTCATGAAGTAGAACTATTAAAAGAATTTCGTTCAGTTCAAAATGAAATAATAAAATATACAAGTTCACTTTACGTCGAAATATCCCATTGAACCAGCAGATTTTTAGTTTTTTAAAAACATATAGTAATCACATTTCAGATAATCTTGATAATGTTAATGAAATTAATAAGTTATTGGTCTCGTCATTTGTGTTAGAACAAAAGATAGAAAATATCAAAAATTATAAGATTAAAAGTTTATTGATTCAAAAAGATGAACCAGAATACAATGTTTTACTTCAATTTATGAATTTAATTCAAAAATCAAATAAACATTATCATTTTGAAGAATTACTAGAATTTTTTGAATTTGTAATTTCTCCTTCTGATAAGCTAATTAATGGAGCTATTTATACTCCTGAAAAGATTAGAAAATACATTACAAGGCAATCATTTAATGAATTGTCTCATAAGTCTGTGGATAAAATGAAGATAGCTGATATTGCTTGTGGTTGTGGAGGATTTTTGATAGATGCTAGTATTGAAGTTAAACAAAGAACAAATAAATCTTTTAAAGATATTTTTCAAGAGAATATTTTTGGTCTTGATATTCAGAAATATAGTATAGAAAGAACAGAAATATTACTTTCACTATTGGCAATAACTCAAGGTGAAGATGAAAAAGAATTCAACTTCAATTTATATACTGCCGATTCATTAGAGTTTGAATGGAAAGAACGAAATAAACAAATCAAAAAAAATAATGGCTTTGATTTAATATTAGGTAATCCTCCTTATGTTTGCTCTCGAAATATGGACGATACTACAAAAGAACTTATGAGAAAGTGGAGTACATGTAGAACTGGACACCCAGATTTATATATTCCATTTTTTCAGATTGGATATGAGTTATTGACAGATAATGGAATTTTAGGATTTATAACAGTCAATACTTTTATGCAAAGTGTAAATGGAAGAGCTATAAGAGAGTATTTTAGTGAAAACAAAGTGCTCTTGAGAATAATAGACTTTAAAGATGAGCAGATATTTAAGTCAAGAATGACTTATACATGTATATGTTTACTAGAAAAAAAAGAATCAGAACATATACACTATTCAAGTACTAAACAAGCAAATTTGCAAGATGTGTCAAAGATAGAATTTAATAAAGATAGTTATGAAAGTTTAGATACTCAGAAAGGATGGAGTTTAAAAAACAGTGAGTTAGTAACTAGATTAGAATCTATCGGAACTCCATTTGGAAAAATATATAATACAAAAAGCGGTATAGCTACATTGAAAAATCATGTATATATTTTTAAACCTATAAAAGAAGATGAAAAATATTTTTATATGGCTGATAACACAGCAATAGAAAAAGAAGTCTGTAAGGAAGTTATTAACACTAACCAATTAAATAAATATGATGATATTATGGATTTGAAAGAAAAAATCATTTTTCCATATACTCATAATCATATTAATCAAGCAGTAATAATAGAAAAAGATGTCTTTGTAAAGAACTTCCCAAAGACCTATGAATATTTATTGACAAAGCGAGAATTACTAGCGACCAGAGATAAAGGACATGGAAAATATCCAGTTTGGTATGCATTTGGTAGAACTCAATCATTAGAAAAAGTTAAATATAAACTATTTTTTCCTCAACTTGTAAAAAAAGGATTTAAAGCTGTTTTAAATGATGATGAAAATTTATATTTTTATAATGGAATGGCAGCGTATGCAGAAGATAAAAGAAGTTTGCAAATACTACAAAAGCTTCTAGTCTCGAATGTTGCATGGAATTATATAGAAAATAAGAGTAAACACTATGCATCAGGTTATTTTGGGTTAGGAAAAAACTATTTAAAAAATTTTGGAATTTATGATTTTGATGAAAAAGATATAAAGTTTTTACTCAATACAAACAGTAAAGAAAACTTAGATGCTTTTTTTGCAAAAATATATAGACTAGAAGAGCAATAAAATGACACAAACCCAAGACAACAATAACTGTATGTGAAATAGAGAGGTAGTTAAATGAAGCCAGTAAAAAACAATGATTTGTATCTGAACATAAAAAATATCCTCCAGAGTGCTAGAGACAATGCTTACCGACAAGTGAACTTCATAATGGTTGAGGCTTACTGGAACATCGGTCAGCAAATCGTAGAAGAGGAACAAAACGGAAAAGATAGAGCCGAATATGGTTCGTATCTCATAAAAGAGCTTTCGTTAAAACTTACAACAGATTTTGGCAAAGGGTTTACAGCAACAAACCTCAAAATGATGAGACAGTTTTATCTGGCTTTTCCAAATAGTCACACACTGTGTGACCAATTGAGTTGGAGCCATTATCGACTTATCATGAGAATAGATAATCCTCAAGCACGGCTTTGGTACACGCAAGAGTCTGCCAAATCGAACTGGAGCGTGCGAGCTTTAGAGAGACAAATAGGTACTTTTTATTATGAGCGAATCATCTCAAGTAAAGAAAAACAACCGGTCATAAATGAAGCTAAAGAAAACACAAAAGATTTGCAACTCACCTCAAAAGACATCATCAAAGACCCTTATGTTTTAGAATTTTTAGACCTCAAGCAAAATAATGCTTTTTATGAAAGCGACTTAGAATCTGCACTTATTGAAAAGATACAAGAATTTTTGCTCGAACTAGGTCGCGGTTTTGCATTTGTAGCCAGACAAAAAAGAATCAAAACAGAGACAAGTGACTTTTACATAGACTTGGTTTTTTGCAACTACATTTTAAAATGTTTTGTCATCATAGACCTCAAAAAAGGCAAACTAACCCATCAAGATGTGGGGCAGATGGACATGTATGTGCGAATGTATGACGACATGGAAAAAGAAAAAAACGACAACCCGACCATCGGAATCATACTCTGTGCAGACAAAGACAATACAGTCGTAAAATATTCCGTTTTAAACGACAATGAAAATCTGTTCGTGTCGAAGTATCAGCTCTATTTGCCGAGTGAAGAAGAGTTAAAGGCGGAGATTGAGAGGGATGTTTTGGAGTTGCAGAGGGAGATTTATAGATGAAGTTTTTAAATTTTATACGAATTGAAGATTTATNNAAAAATACATATCTTTATACAATAAAGTATCAAACTCTGTAGAAGATGATATTGAATTGAAAGATGAATTGATTTTTTTAAAAAAAGACATTTATGATGGCATGATTTTTTCTTATTTGGCACTATTACTCTATGTAATAAGGAGTACTACAACGCATCAGATAGAATTAAGTGCTAAAAAAATACATGAGCTAAAACAATTGTCAATATATAAAACAGTATCTAATATT
>DMBU01000102.1 GCA_003446015.1 Bacteroidales bacterium
TTTTAATGCGTTTGCCCTGGTAAAATAGGATTATGCCAAATACGATTAGTAATAAATTTGAAATTATAACGTCGAAAAGAAAATTCATAATAAATCCCTGTATTCTTTCTTGATCGCGTATTCTTTGAAGAATATCGCCAATTTGCCTATTTTCAAAGAAAGGGTAAGGCAGCTTTAATAGTTTATGCACAAAGTCAGATAATATTGATATTTTAATCCTATTTGAAAGATGAAGCACCAAAGAGTCTCGAATCCAATTGGCACTAGTAGAACTGATTACTAATACTATACTCGCAACTAAAAGCACTGATATTAAATCAAGATTAATGGTCATAATACCAATGTCAATCACGGCCTTACTAATAAATGGCAGTACAGCTTGAATTAAAACCACAAATAAAATTACCAAAACCAGCTTTCCAATTGCCTTCTTATAGGGGCCTAAATATTTTAGCAAAAAGCTTAATGCCTTTAGACTGTTAGCTTTATTAAATTCATATTCTCTTAATAATATTGTTGGTTCAACGGTTATTACGTACCCAGTTAGTTTATTTTTAATCCATAGTTTAGAAAATTCTTTCTCATTTAAAGAGTATTTTCCTTTCTGTGGATCAGAAACATAATATTTGTCGTTCTTAATTTTATATAGGACTACATAATGATTAGTTGAAATATGGATAATAACAGGCAGTTTAACCTGCTTTTTCAACATTTGAATATCGACTTTATATGCCCCGGATTTTAAACCGATACTTTCTGCCCCTTTACACAGATCATCAATAGAACAACCCTCTTTGTTCACTTTACAGGTTTTGGCTAAAAATAGTTGATTAAACGATTTCCCATAATATTTTGCAACAATCTGTATACTTGCTGGACCACAATTGTTATTGCTCAATTGATATTTATGCGGAAATTTTAAGGTCATTATGCTTTATTAAAAGGTAAATAATATAACTTTTGTAACGGTTTCTGATAAACAAACTATTTAAAATATCTGACAATAGCTTTCTATAAATTACCCAGAAATACTTTGTTTTCTTATTGACCATAATTGGTAACAGCGATAATTCAAATTCAGAAATTAGGATCTCGTCTGTTTTATATTTGAGAATTAATTTTTCATTAAACTCCGATATCTTCTCTAAAATGGTAGAATAATTTCCCGATATTTCCTCTGTCTTTAAATACTCGTCTGAACCAAATTTCTCAGCATAGTCCTTTGATTTTTGTTCAAATTCATCAAGAATCTGTTGTTTTTTATCTGGTAAAAAAGAAAAAGGCAGTTCACCTTCATTATTATAACTGTAAGGTAAATAATAGTCTAAAACATAGTTAAGAAACAATGTGAAACCATCTGTTTTATAGTTAATTAAACTTTTAAATAGAGAGGTAATTATTATTCCGTCATTAACAACTTGCTCATTAGAATAGTTTGTTTTTTTGTATTTTTTTGCGAAAAAAGTGGTGATTTCCGATAAAACGGGGAAAACCAAATGTTGAATATTACTTGAAAAATTCAATGTTAAAGGATCTATAGAACTTGGAAAAGCTACTTGACATTTAAATTTCGACCCATAGAAAATATTCGTAAAAAATGATTTTGTTAGAGGATAGATAAATTCATTTAATCGCTTAGTGTTTTCCCTAATAATAATATATGCCCCACCCTCCTTTTGGGTTTCTATGTTAGATTTATAAATAATAAATTCTAATGAGTCTATTCTGGATAGTATATATTCATGAAAAGGAAGAATTATTTCAGATAGCAAATCACTCCAGCTATCACTTTTAAAAAAAATGACTAGTTGATTATTTCTTATCTCATTAATAACTTCTCTTGTAGAAAAGAAATTAAGTTGTCCCCCAAAATGCTCAAGATATTTTTCTATAAAATTAATTGCTGGTTGAGTATCTTTTGTTTTTGAGAAATGGGTAAAACTATTAACTAGCTCATTTTTAAATTCAGGATCGACTTTTTCTAATGATCTTGATGCATATTTGCTTGCATTCCCCCAAGTTCTATGATGTTTCGAATGTAGATTCAGCATTTTTTGAATCGTATCGCTCAAAATAAAAAAATTATCGGAATAAGATGAACTCCCTTTTAAATCTAGCAATTTACTTGTCAATCGTGCACGAAGTTGCATGATTTCATATGGCCTCGCTTCAATTGGTCCTTTTTCAAATTTGGCAATAGAGTATTCTTTTAGCTTCAACAAAAAATGTCTTTTATCTAAAATGATTTCGCCTTTTGCCAAAATAGACAAATAAGTCCCCTCTCCATTATTAATCTCTTTTTCGATAATTTCTAAGATATTATTATAGGGTAAGATAATCGTCTGAAACTCTACTCCGTGATAATAATAAGACTCTACTATTACTGTATCTGGTAACTTTGATACTAATAAAATATCTACATCAGATGTTTCATTAAAATGTTCTTCAACAAAACTTCCTGATATCATTGCGTAGAGACATTCAGGATGGTATTTTTTCAAAAACTTAAATGCTAAATCCTTTATTGCTTTTTTATCTCGCATACCAATTTTAAGCTAATAATTATAAATTATTAAGCACAAAAGAAACTGCTCTTGCGGATAAAAACTTCCGATTCTTTTTTTAACAAGTATTCTTTTATATACACCAAATCACTTTCAATCCAATCCTTCGATTTTAAATTGTTTACCATTGATAAAATTGAGCTTGGTTCTTTAACTCCGAATTGGAGGTAAATATTTTTTATTTCTTCACCAAGTTTTGTGCTTATGTAGTTATTAACAGTCAAATAATCAGTTAATTGCAAAGCATTTTCAACAACAATAGCTGTATTTGTTGTTTTCATTGAATTAATAGATTGTTTTTTAAGATCACTCTCAAAAAAAATAGAATTTTCTAATAATTGTTCTCTTTTGAATAGATTAGGGTCTTCTTTACATAAATAATCAATAATTTCATTACGTACAATTTCGCGCGACGTATTATTGTCTAGGGTATTATTTGCTAAAAATGAACTTAGAGCTTTGTTGTGCCATTCTGAGATAGAAAGTCGTTCTTTACTTGATTCATTATTTTTTTCTTTCCCACAACTCATAATAGCGGTAATTCCAAACATTAGCATTGCTGCAATAATTAATTTTAATTTCATAATCGTAAAATTTTAA